>NZ_LR732527.1 GCF_902506425.1 Novosphingobium sp. 9U
CCTGGTGCACCGTCGGCAGGTTCAACACGCACTCGCCCGTCCGCATCATGTTCTGCGGCGTCTGAGATGCGGTCTGCAGGCCGAGCATGCACCGCCAACCTAGCCACCATGCCGACGACATCGGCGCCAGGTTAGCGGTTCCGTCCTCATTCACGGTGCTGATCAGCACGACGGGCGTGCCTAGGTACAGGATGGATGGCTCGATGGTCACGTGATCTGTCATGTGAGAAGCTCCGTTTAGGTCGTGGACCCTCATGGAACGGCGCACCAACTGCTAAACTCCGCTTCTTGCACTGGAATTGGAAGGTCCGCCCGATCGCACAGGCGAGCTTTAAGCGGCAGCCAGCTGCCTGACCCACAAGGCGACATTCGGAGCCATTTTTCCGCCCCCCAGGTTCGGACGTTCGTTCACCTCTCGGGGGAAGATGGTCCCGAGGTATGGGGGCGTCGGTGCTTCGCATTTTACATCCCTCAAGCGGGATCCTTCATGTGCCAAGCCGCCACTTCGTCGCTCGACAGGCGGATCGGCACGCTTCTACGCTCCTCAAACGACCGGGCTGCGGCTTCTAAGACCTCCATCACAGCTAAAGCTTCTATTGGCCGCACAGGCGGCCTGCCGCTACCCGAGGCTGCCAGGACTACCTGGCGATAGAACTCCCGCTGGTCACCCGCTCGTACTGGTACGGAAGACTCCCGACCGTCGCCATGATAGACGGTCATGGCATCTGCGTCCTTCCCCCATCCCGATGACCCCGGCACCATTCCGGAAATCAGTTGCTCCTCCTGTCGATCGGCCTTGCGCTTGACCAAACTACCGGCGCTGCCGTGAACAGCAAACCGATGAGAACCGCCCGCAACGGACATGCTTGCTTGAAGGACCGCGCGCCGCTCGCCGAAATCGAGAATGACGTGAGCCCAATCATTGACGCAGGCCCCTTGACGCTGTGCTGCCAAGTTAGCCGTAATACGATCCGGCAAGCCGAAGATCTGCAAGACCTGGTCGACTAAGTGCGGGCCCAGGTCGAACCAAACACCAGCGCCCGGTGCTGCGCGCTCTCGCCAACGATCGCGGACCTGCGGACGAAAGCGGTCGAGCCTTGATTCCAGGTGGACAACATCGCCGAGCATGCCGCTCTCTATGACCGCCTTCACGGAAAGATAGTCGCTGTCCCAGCGCCTGTTATGGAACACGCAAAGGTGCCGCGCAGAGGCTTGCGCCGCTGCAACGAGCTGGCGTGCCTCGACCATGTCGAGCGCGAAGGGCTTGTCCACCACCACGTGCTTGCCCGCTGCTAGGGCCGCCAGAGCAAGCGGAGCATGCGTTTCGTTGGGTGTCGCGACCACGACAAGGTCGATGTCCGGTGCGGCGATGAGATCGGCGGCGCTGCCATGCACGAACAGCCCTGGGTAATCGGCGGCAACCTTGTGGGCATTGCTCGATGCTATGGCGCACAGCTCGATGCCCTCCGTTGCGGCGATCAGCGGCGCGTGGAAGGTGCGTCCGGCGTAGCCATAGCCGATGATCCCGGCTCGCACCGGTCCGGCATCATTGCCCATGGTGCACTCCGAAGTGCTGCCTGAGCGCTCCATAAACACGACACTGCAAGCTTATGCGCTCAGTCCAATGGCGGCTGCCGATCTTTTGCAGAACACCCCGAACGCCGCTATGATGGCGTAGCAAAGGGCCGGCAGGATCAAGGCCACAGCGAGGTTGCCTCCGGCCATGTCGGCCAGGGCGCCTGTCAGCAGGGGCACGATGGCTCCGCCGCAGATCGCCACGTTGATGATGCCTGAGCCTTCCGCGGCGCGTGTGCCGAGGTGGGCGGACGCCAAGCTGAAGATGGTCGGAAACATGACCGAGTTCATCAGGCCCACCGCCAGCAGCGTGTAGCCCGACACTTGGCCGACAGTGCTGATCGAGACAGCAACCAGAACGATCGCGACGCAGGCGTTGAACGCCAGGACGATTCCCGCGTCCAGCTTGCGCAGCAGCGCCGAGCCGATGAAGCGGCCTACCATGGCGCCGCCCCAATACAGTCCGATCAGCTTGCCGGCGGACTGCTCGGGCAGCGCCAAGACATGATCCTGCATGAGGTAGCTGACAATCAGCGAGCCGATCGAGACTTCGGCACCGACATAGAGGAAGATGCACAAGGTCCCGAACCCGAACTGCGGCCGCTTCAACAGGTCGAAGCCAGCGAAGCCGCCGCTGACCCCGCTGTCACCACTTGCGGGAAGACGGCTGCGCATCCGCCACACCGCTGCAGCGACGAGCGCCAGAGCCAGGGCGATGCCAAGATAGCCGTGTACGATCGCTTGGCTCTCTGCTTGCCGATAAGCTTGAAGCGCCGCGCCGGTCACGTCGCTAGCAGAGACCGCCGCCAGTCCGCCAAGGATCAGGATCGATCCAAAGAATGGGAAAACGGTGGTGCCCAGGGAGTTGAAGGCTTGTGCGAACGTCAGGCGCGCGCTGGTCGTCTCCGGTTTGCCGAGCATGCTGATGAGCGGGTTGGCTACGACCTGCACGATCACCACTCCGCTCGCCAGGACGAAGTACGCCGTCAGGAACAGCCAGTAGCTCGCCGTCTGCGATGCCGGGATGAATGCCAGGCACCCCAGAATCATGATGACGAGCCCAGCGGCGGCCCCGCGCATGTAGCCCACCTTGCGCACCAGCATGGCTCCGGGCACGCCGATGACTGCATAGGCGGTGAAGAAGCAGAACTGGACCAGCATTGCCTCGGTGTAGGAGAGCGTGAACAGCTCTTTCAGCTTGGGTATGATGACATCGTTTAGGCTCGTGATACCGCCGAACACGAAGAACAGGGCCATGACGAAGTACCGCAATTCGGGTGCATCGACATGGGTTCGAGCGATCTCTCCACTAGCCGTAGCTGGAGCGCCGATGGCAACCGACTGCACTATAGCCATTGCGGCTCCTTCCCATGCGATCACCCGGCGAACCGCGGGCTATGATTTTCATTCGAGCTTGCGGCGCAGCCGGCTGGAGCCTTCCGACGCCAGCGTTGCGCATCTTCTTAAGCTACTGACCTTTTCTACTGTCCAGTAAAGGCGTTCGTGAAGAACTCGCCCGCATCGCGGCGTTGTGTGACCAGCTTGCGCTTGATGAGTTCGCCTTGCGCGGCGTCGACTGTCCGCGCATTGAACCTTCCCGCCGCTTCCACGGTCCCATAGACCTGCGAGGCCAAGAGGCGAAAGATCTTGACGATCTCCGCATGGCCATAGCCGCTGCCCGGCATGGCTCGCTCGTAGATCCCGGCCGACTGCTCCGGATCAATGGCGATCTGCTTCAACGCCTGCATCGTCGCACGCACGAACTTTCGCACCACCTTAGGCCGTGCTGCGATCGTCGTGTCCGAAGCCATGATCGCCTGCGCCATCGCCGGGTAGAATGCATCGACTGGGCGGTAGTGGACTTGCACGCCGGCGCGCTCCGCCTTTACGCCCCAATCAACGGTGCCGACGAACCCGTCGATCTCACCCGCAGACAGCGCCTTGATCAATTCGGCGGGTGGCCGAGCACGCGTCGTGATCTCTCCATGAGGCGACCCGGCGCTGAGGTTCTGGAGCGCATAGTACGAGGTGTCCTGCAGCGACGGCACATCGATTTGCCCAGTCGCAGGTTGCCCCTGGCGGGTGATGAGCGTGAGAAAGGAGTGATGCCCCAGCAGCGCAACCCCTTTGACGGGCAGGTTGGCATTCCGCAGCAGGATCGGCGTATCTCCGCTGGCGCCTCCAAGGTCGCCCTCACCACGCGCCAGCGCCTCACCGACGTGAAAGCCGCCCGGCACGACAACAAATCGCACGTCGAGCTTGGCCTTGCGGTACCGCCCCTGTGTCTCCGCCAGCACGAACGGCGCCAGGACGATCGCCTCCTTTGGTGCCGGCAGGAGGTAGGTGACCTTTTCGTCGGCACGTGCGCGCGCCGGGTGCGAGAAGACGACGGCGGCCAAGCCGATCAAAGTGGCAGAACTGCGCACCAACCTCATCTTCGAACTTGCGGGGCTCATGCGAAGCGCGACACGCCGCCGGCGACTTCCAGCGCCGCACCGGTGATGAAGCCAGCTGCCGGGGATGCCAGGAAAACGATGGCCGCGGCCGTCTCTTCCGGCTCTCCGAAACGCTCGAGCGGGATATGCTTTTCGCGGGCGAGCCCTGCCAGCCACTCCTGATAGCTGACACCGGGCGCCGCGCGCTCCTTGAAGCGGCGCTCCCATTGTCCCGAGTTCACTGTCCCGATCAGGATCGAGTTCACGCGCACCTTGGGAGCAAGCTCGACGCTGAGCGACTTGACGAGGTTCTGCACCCCGGCGCGGGCCGCGGACGTGCAGACCATGTGCGGCTCTGGCTGGCGTGCCAGCAGCGAGTTGACGACCACGATCGCACCGGCATCGCTCACCTCCAGCAAGGGGAGGAAAGCACGGGTCGGATGAACGACGCTGAAGAACTTCAGCTGGAGTTCGGCATTCCAGTCGGCGTCGAGCGTGCTGGCAAACGTGCTCAGCCTTGCCTGGCCTGCGTTGTTGACGAGGATGTCGACGGCGCCAAAGCGAGCGGCCGTGCTCTCGGCCATGCGGCGGACGCCTTCGGGATCGAGCACGTCGCACGCTACGGCGTGGAGGCGGTCGCCACCGCCAAGCTGCGCGACAGCGGCATCGAGGCGATCGCGGTCACGGCCACAGATCACCACCTTGGCTCCGTCGTCGAGGAAGCGGCGCGCCGTCGCAAGGCCGATCCCGGATGACCCGCCAGTTACCACCGCCACGCGTCCTGCAAGCCCCAGATCCATTGTCAGTCTCCTACTGAAGTTGAGGCACGATCCGCGGCGGCGAGGATGGGCCTGATCGCTGCGTTGAATTGCTGGGGCCCTTCGGTGGCAAAGGCATGACCCAAGCCCGGCAGCTCGCTTGCCTGGGCGCCGCGGAATGCTGCGGCGATTCGGCGGCACCCCTCAGGCGGCGTCACCATGTCCTCGCCGCCCCATATCACCAGCCCATGCACGGCCACGCCGTCGAGCAAGGCAGGGAGGTTGCTGGCCGCGAGCAGCCGCACGGCCTGTTCGTAGCCATGAGGGTTCACCGCGGCCATCGCGCCGTGCACCAGCGCACGGACTTTTGGCGAAGCGCGTTCGGTGACCAGGCGCTTGGCACGCAAGTCCGCCATGCGCTCCGGGCCGAGATCGCGAATGTCGGCGATCCGACGCGTTATCGTCTCGGGCAGTGCGCCGTCTCGCGGAACGCCGTAGCCGGTGGCCGGGCTCGCGAGCACCAGTGCCGCCACCCGCGCCGGATCGATCCGCGCCGCCGCTGTTGCCATGATCGCACCAAGCGACTGGCCCACCAAGACGCAGCAGCCAATGCTCAGGTGATCGAGCAGGTCCAGCAGCGCCGCGCCGTAGTCTTGCGCCGCCGGAGCCGCGGCAGGCAGCGGCCTGCTGGTTCCATAGCCCGGCGCATTCCAGGCAACGACACGCCGCTCGGCAGCGAAGCTCTCGAACTGGCCCACCCAGCTTGCCGAGTTGGAGCCGATCCCGTGCAGCAGAACCAGCGGCACGGCGCGACTTCCGCCGGCCTCGCGCCAATCGAAGCCGGCACCGTGCTGCAGCGGTGCGAGCGTTTCCAGGCGCGCAGCCAGCTTCATCAGGCGTCGGCGACGATCGGCTTGGTGCGCTTCACTTGCGAAAGCGGGTGCTCGGGCGGGTACGTCGGGGTCTCCGGCACGTTGGTGCCCAGGCACACGATCATCAGCGCCTCTTCGATACCCTCGTTGACGAGGCCGCGGTAGATGCCTGCGGGCACCGAGACGAGATCGCGTTCACGCACATAGGTCTCGTAGTACTCGCCCTCGGCCTCGAACATCAGCTTCACCTTGTTGCCCTTCAGGATGAAGAACACTTCCTCGACGTCGTCGTGGAGATGAAGCGGGCCTTCGCAGCCGGCAGGGAGCACCATGGTCGAGAACGTGAAATGCTCGGCCGGTACGGTGTTGGTATCACTGGCGACGCCCGTGGCACCGGTGCCGACGTAGCGCATCTGGGCGCGCCTGTACTTGGGGTCGAAGTCGGCCTGGAACTTCAGCGCATTCCAGTCGAGCTTGCGGGTCTCGTAACGCGCCAGGCGACCATCGATCCATTCGGCCAGGGTCTTGCCCTCGGGCACCAGCTTGTTGCGCACGGGCGCGGTGGTTTCGTCCATCGTGAGTCCTCCTGCGATGATGTTGTTGCCGACTGCCAATGTTATGGCCGCTCTCAGACGCCGCGCGCCTGCCGGCGGGTATTGCCATCGATGCCACCAGCGATCGCCCATTCGGCGAACAGTTCGGGCTTGCGCTCGAACTCGTTGGGAACCCAATCGGCAGTGCAGTAATCGTCGTCGGCGTAGAACTCCCACGAGCCGCCCATCGGGCTGCGGAAGTACCAGAAGTAGGCCGACGAGATCGGATGGCGTCCCGGACCGATGTCGGTCGTCCAGCCCTTCGCGCTCATCGACAAGCCGCTGCCGAACACCTCGTGGATGTTGCCCACCGTGAACGCCACGTGGTTGACGCCGGGCTTGCCGGGACGACGCAGCACAAAGGCATCGTGGTGCGGTCCAGGGGTGCGACAGCGCAGGAACGCGGCGTGTCCGGGATAGCTGTCGCTCACCACGAAGCCGAGGCGCTCGGTGAAGAACGCAAGCGTTGCATCGAGGTCCTCGATGAAGAGCACGACATGGCCGATGCCGATCGGTGCGGGTTCGGTATAGACGGTCGAGCGCGCATCGATGCGGTTGGCACGGCCCGGTCCATTCACCAGCTGAAGGTCCGCGACGGCCTCGCCTCGCTGGCGAACACGGAAGCGGTGGGTGAACCCTGTCGGGTCCTGGATGCTGAGCAGGCCGTCTGCGTCCGGCGCGGCATCCCCGCCAAGGCGCGCAGCAAGCGCTGCCAGTTCACGCTCGTCACTTACCCCCCAAGTGACAGCACGAAGCGATGCGCCGGGTTCGACGCCGGGAGCGAGCGCCGGATCGTCGCAGTGACGCACTTCGACTTGCGCCCCGTCACGCGTAACGCGGCGTTGCACGTTCTCGTCGCTGCCCGCATCGGCGAGGCCCCAGTCATCGAGAAATCGCGCTGCTTCGACGAGATCGAGAGTCGAAAATTGAACGGCCTCGATGCCGGTCAGGCCGCTGCTGTATTGAGGCATGCCCGTTCTCCGTTGGTAGGTATCCGCGAGCCGGGCGATGCGCCCAGCTGCGCTGAGATCGTGTTAGCTGCCTCGATCACCGCCGCGCGCATGCGCTCCGCCTCCATGGCCGTAGCGCCGACGCGGTTGGCGTTGATCGCGGCGGCGAGTCGATCGCCACGCTCGCGCACCGGAGCGGCGACGACGGCCAGGCCCGCCTCGTAATAGCCTGCGCTGACGAGGCAGCTGGCGGCGCGATCGTCGGCCAGTTGCGCGATCAGCGCCTGCAGTGAGGCGGGCACGCCATCGCCCCGATCACCGAAGACATGGCTTTCATACAGAGAGCCGAGCTCATCCGCGTCGAGCCCGGCCAGCAGCACCCGCCCCATCAGCGTCGCATGGGCCGGCAGCGAGGCGCCGACCGAGACGTTCTCGGTTACGGCGCCCTCACCCCGACAACGCATGAGGTAGACGATCGAAGTGCCCTGTCGGACGGCAAGGTTGGTGGTCCACCCCGTGCTGGCGCTCAGCGCCTCCAGCACCGGCCGTGCCAGCGCCACGAGGTCCTGCGAAGCGAGGAACTCGTGACCCAGCAGAAGCACTCCCGCGTCGAGCGCGTAGCGCCCATCAGCATCGCGCCGCAGCAGGCCTAAATCGACCATCTCGCACAGCAGCCGGTGAAGGCTGGATCGTGGGATGGCGAGTGCTGCGCCAAGATCAGCAGCGGTCAGGCACTGCCGACCGCGGCCGAACTGGCGCATCACCGCGACACCGCGTTCCAGGGAGGACTCGGGCATGGATCAGGCGTGCTCGTGCTCGCTGGCCGGCTCGCCTTGAAGAGTGGCGACTTCCATCGTCGCAAGCTGGTCGAGCATGCGCCGCAAGCGGACGATACCGGCATCGTGGGCGTAGAGCGCTTCCTGCTCCCTCGCCTTGTCGTCCATGCCTTCGAGGATCAGGCGATCCTGCTCCAGCACGTCCCAGTGGAGCGCTTCCAGGCGGGCGCGATATAGGAACTTCCAGGCGTTGCGCGCCCAGCCACTGACCTTGCGGCAACGCCAGAAAAATACGCGGCAGCTCGTCTCGTCCACGGGCACGACCATGCCGACGATGCCGAACGCACCGCCCGGGCCGGCGGCCTTGCCATACGGGATCGACAGGCGCAGCCAGAGCGCCCCGGTCATGCCGGCCTCGGTCCAGTCGAAGTTGACGCCCGTCTGATTGGTCTTCTCGAACACGAAGCCATACTGGGTATCGCGCGCCCGCATCGTCGCGGTTTTGTCACCCTCAGCCATCGAGTGGCTCTGGGCATGCAGGTACGCGCCGTGCATCGGGTCCATCACGTTGTCGACCGCATAGCGCCAGTTGCAGTTCCAGTGCGCAGTGCACAGGATGTCCGCCCATTCGCCGCCCGAAATTTCCTCAGGCAATTCCAGCGCAGCAGGCTCACCCTCACCGAACCACACGAAGATGGCGCCGGCCCGCTCGACTGCGGGGAATGCGCGATTGAGCTGACGCCCCTTCATCACGCACTTGGCGAGGGCGGGGATGTCCTCGATCCGACCTTCACCGTTGACCTCGACACCGTGGTACCAGCAGGCGACGCGATCGCCCAGGTTCCATCCCATGGAAAGGCGCGCGCCGCGATGCGGGCAGCGGTCATCAATGGCCTGGATGCCGCCTTCGGCATCGCGCCACAGCACGATCCGCTGCGACAACCGCGTGAGACCGAGCGGTGCCTGCTGGAGCATCCAGCTGGGCGCGACGGGATACCACATTTCGCGCAGCCCCCCGTTCAGGCGGCCGGCAGCATCAGTTGCGACCGTAGCATTCACGCTGCTTCTCCGGAGACAATCTGGAACAATGCGCCGCCAAGCCGCTCGAGCTCGGCGTCGAGGGTGACCTCGGACCATGGGGCGCCGGCGCTATCGCGGCTGCCACCCGTGTTCAGCGCCGCCACCACTTCAGCAAGTTCGATCGCCCCGTCCTGAAAGGCGGCGGTGAGTGCCTGCGCGAGCGCCTCTTCCGAGGACGCGAGCGGCCCACCGCGCGTCTGGAAGACATAGTTCTCGACACTTCGAGGGTCCTCAATAAAGCGGCCGCCGCCTTTCGCGTCACTGCCTTCGGCGAGAAATTCATTGTACCGCATCGCGACCTCAGTGTTTGGTATACGAACAATGGTTCAGAATGTGGGATTGGTGCCGCAACGATAAGTGAGTGTCAAGACGCGCCTGGCGCAGTCGGTAGTCTAAGATGCATTTTCCACTTCCCACCCAAAAGTGTTTCGCATAGGAACCGCTTGTCTCGCAAATGATACACTAGGGTCATAGAGCATGGCATCCACTGGCGCTGCATCTGCGGAATCGAGCCTAAGCTATCCCGGTTGGCGCGTCCTCGCCTCGGCGGTGGTCGGCCTCGCGTTCAGTCCAGGCCCGATGATCTTCGGCACCTTCGGCCTGTTCGCACCGCATCTCGCTGTCGAACATGGCTGGAGCCGAGGCGCAATCATGCTCGCTCTGACTTTCTTCAACGTCGCAGGCGTACTCGCCTCGCCAGTGACAGGATCGCTACTTGACCGTCGTGGCGTACGCGGCCTGCTGTTTCCCGCCATGATCGCGCTGGCGCTCGGCTTCCCTGCCCTGGCCTACATCGCAGGAAGTCTGCCGCTGTTCTATGCCGTTACATTCGCGTGGGGCGCGACCACGGTGGCGACGCAGAGCATCAGCTATTCGAAGCTGATCACCGCCTGGTTCGTTCATCATCGCGGTCTTGCCATCGGCATAGCCGCAGCTGGCTTGGGCGTCGGCTACGTGGTGATGCCGCTGATCGCCGGCTCGCTGCTGACGGCATACGACTGGCGGGTCGCGCTGTCGCTGCTCGCGGTGCTGGTCATGGCCGTGCCATTCGTCTGCAATCTCGCGCTGGCGCACCCCCCCATTGAGATGGCCGTCACGGCAGCTTCGCCCACCCTAGCCGGCCTCACGCTTGCAGAGGCATGCCGCACCCGGGAATTCGCGCTGATGGCGATCGGTATCCTGCTCGCTTCCGTGGCGCTGACCGGCATCGTTCCGCACATTTCGCTGCTGGCACTCGACCATGGCCTCTCGACCGGACAGGCCGCCGCCGTCGCTTCGGCATATGGTCTGTCGACGATTGCCGGGCGCGTACTGGTCGGCTGGCTGGCTGACCATTTTCCGGTCCCGCGCGTTGCCATCGCTTTCTTCGGCTGCTCGGCGCTCGGCTTCGTGCTGGCGATCACCGTGGGTGCGAACGCGGGCATGCCGATGCTGGTGCTGGTGGCGCTGACGATCGGCCTGGGCTTCGGTGCCGAAAGCGACGTCATCGCCCTGTTCATCAGCCGCTACTTCGGCCAGCGCGCCTTCGCCGCGATCTACGGTTACCTGCTCGCGGCGTTCCTGGTGGGATCGTCGATCGGCCCGGCGCTGTTCGGCTTCGTGCGTGACGCCAGCGGCGGCTACGCAGCGGTCATGGTGATCGCAACCGGGCTCATGGTGGCTGCCTGTGGCGCGCTGGCGCTGCTGCCGGTCACCACGCGCGTTCGCGAGGCGGCGGTCGCATGATCGTCGCGAGCTTCGAGGAGCTCGCCGCCGCGGTCCGGGATCGCCGCGTCCTGCTTTTTGCCGGCGCGGGCCTCTCGATGAGCGTCGGCCTGCCGTCCTGGCATGAGTTGATCGACCATATGAAGCGCGAACTCGCGCTGGACGAAATGCCGCACCAGTCAGGTTGGAGCTATCAGACACTTTCCGAATACTACCGCCTGAAGAACGGCAGCATCGGCCCCTTGCGCAGCTGGATGGACCGCACCTGGTCGGTATGCAGCGACCGGGTTCGGGAGTCGGAAATTCACGAGATCATCGTCGATCTGGATTTTCCGCTGGTCTACACGACCAACTACGACAACAATCTCGAAATCGCATATCAGGCTCACGGACGCGACTTCGTGAAAGTCGCCAATACGAGCGACATCGTCAATGCCGAGCGGGGCCTGCCGCAGATCGTCAAATTCCACGGCGATTTCGATGACGACGAGTCGCTGGTCCTGGCAGAAACAGATTACTTCCGGCGCCTGGCCTTCGATTCTCCCCTGGACATCAAGTTCAAGGCCGATGCCATGGGTCGCACGCTGCTGTTCCTGGGTTACAGCATGTCAGATCTCAACATCCGCATGCTGCTCTATCGGCTCTGGCAGATGTGGCAGGAATCGGGTCGGGAGCGCGACCGCCCGCCCTCATACGTCTTTTCGCCCAAACAAGACCCGGTGCAGCAGATGGTGCTGAGCCAATGGGGCATCCGCGTCCTTCATGAACGCGCCGAGCACCCGTCCGAAGCGACGCTCAAGTTCCTCCGCCGCTTGCGCGCGGCTGTACGGAGCGGCGTGGGGGCGGAAATGGGTTAGACTTCGGCGGGCTTGTCGCGGGCTCTGCTTAGCCAGTGCTGCCCGCGCGATATCCTAGCCCGCGCGAGATCTCCATGCCGGCGCGCTCCACTTGCGTGGAGATGCGGCCTTCGAACGTCTCGCGCTCGAACGTGTTGATGGGACAGCTGATGGAGATCGCGGCCGACACCTCTCCAGACGCGTCGTAGACCGGCACCGCCACACTGGCGACGTTCTGGTCGTAGAAACCCCAGCTCAGCACTGTCCCTCGCTTGCGATCGGCTTCGACAAGGCTGACGAGGTCACCCATGCTGGCCGGCGTTGCATCGGTGTATTTGGTGAACTCAAAGCTTTCATAGAGCGCCACCACATCGGACAAGCTCATGCTCGCGAGGAGGACACGACCCGGAGCAGTGGCATGCGCGGGCAGGCGCGAGCCGACAGTGACCGCGCTGATGAGGCTGGTGTTGCCTTGAAACCGCGCGATGTAGACCGCTTCGCGGCCCTCGCGCACGACCAGGTGCGTCGAAGTACCAGTGTCGTCGCGCAGGCGCGCCAGGATCGGATTGGCAACCTCGATAAGGTCCTTGCCTGCAAGGAAGCTGTAGCCCAGCTCCAGCACCCGGCTACCCAGCTGGTACCGCTTACCGTCACCGATCCGCCGCAGAAAGCCTGCGTATTCGAGGGTGTAGACCAGGCGGAATGCCGTGGAGCGGGTCGCGCCGATCTGACGCGCCACTTCGGCGACTGTCTGATCCTGTCGTTCGCGGGTAAAACTCTGCAGCACCTGCAGTCCCCTGACGAGACCTGGCACTATGTAGCGCTCGTCAATATCCGGCGAGGTTTCCAGCTGGGTCATCGTGTCTCGAATGTCAAACGGGTGAGCGTCCTTTGACCTGCAAAGCCGACACGATCAACCCCAGCCTATCGGATCCTTCGACATTCCCCAGTATATCGCCTTTTGGTTCATGTATGACTGAATCCAGTGCCGGCCCTTCTCGCGCCCGAGGCCACTGTTCTTCACGCCGCCGAACGGCGTCGAAGAGCTGAATTGCTTATAGGTGTTGATCCAGACCGTACCCGCCTCGATCCGGCGGGCGACACGCCACGCCGCCTTGTAGTCACGCGTCCAGATGCCGCAGGCCAGACCGTACTCGTTGTCGTTGGCTTTTGCGACGAGATCGTCTTCGTCGCTCCAAGACAGGACTGCGAGCACAGGACCGAAGATCTCCTCTCGGCAGATGGTGTCGGTGTTGGCCACGTTGTCGATGATCGTGGGCGGATACCACGCTCCCGCCGCGAACTCCCCCAGCGGGACCTTGCCACCGCACAACAGGCGCGCACCGGCGGCGACGGCGGCATCCACCATGGCGGCAACCTTGTCGCGGTGGGCATGTGCGATCATCGGAGCCATCTGGGTGCCTGGCGCATCGCCCCGCCCCATGCGCAGCGCCTTTGCCCGCTCGACCAGGCGCGAGACGAATGCCTCACGAATGCTCTCGTGCACGAACAGGCGCGTACCGGCAATGCACGATTGTCCGGTGGAACTGAACACCCCGTAGAGGACGCCCGCGATGGCCTCGTCCAGATCGGCGTCCGGAAACACGATGGTGGGCGATTTACCTCCAAGCTCGAGCGACACCGGCATCAGCTTGGTGCCGGCGATCTGGGCGATGCGACGGCCGGTCACCGTGCCGCCAGTAAATGCGACCTTGCGCACCTGCGGGTGGCGCACCAGCGCATCGCCGATCACTCGACCTGGCCCGGGCAGCACGGAGAGCAGCCCTCGAGGGAGCCCCGCAAGGTAGGCCAACCTCGCCAGGAACAAGGAGATCAGCGGCGTCCACTCGGCCGGTTTGAGGATCACCGCATTTCCCCCCGCCAGCGCGGGTGCGACCTTCTGTGCGTCGCTGGCGATGGGGGAATTCCAGGGAGTGATGGCAGCCACCACGCCGATGGGCTCGTGCACCGACATCGTGACCCATGGACCACGCGGCGCGGTGAGATCCTCGTCCAAGCTTTCGAGGGTCGCGGCGACATAGCGAAAGGTGCCCGCTGCCGAGAGCGCCAGGGCGAGCGTCTCCGCCAGTGTCTTGCCGGTGTCGCGGGTCTGGAGCGCGCTGATCACTTCGGCATGCGCCTCGATGGCCTCGCCGATGCGGTAGAGCACCCGGGCGCGTTCATGGGGCTTGAGATCGCGCCAGGCCGGATCGGCCAAGGCCGTTCGGCCCATGGCCACTGCCTCCTCGACGTCGTCGAGACCTGCGACGCCATAGTCGGCCACCAGTGTACCGTCGGTGGGATCGATGCTGGGCGCGGTGCCGCCAGCACCCGACCTGAACTGGCCGCCCACGCAAATCTCGGCGAAGTCGATGTGGTCGGGGTTAAGCAGTTCGGACATTGCTGGTCTCAGATCACGATCGGCGCGGCCATGCCGTTAAGCAGGCGCACGATGCTGTGCGCGGTCAGCGCGGAGGTTTTCGGATTGGCGGCGGAGGGCGCGCCCGCGATGCGCACCTCGAACGAACCGTCCGCGCCTTCGAAGCACAGTTCATGGACGTTGGTGGCGATCGTCGGGTCGGCGACCAGTTCCACCTCGGTGCGATCGAAACCGATGCCCGCCAGAGCCACAGTCGCTGCCACGTTCGAGTTCTTGGGATAGGCCAGCGCCGCCTCCCGCGCATGACCACGGAAGAACACCGCCGGCTCGCTCAGCGCGCCAAGATCGAGCAGGTCCTCGGCCGGAGTGCCGCGCCAGGCCAGCGCGGGCTTTCGGCCGACATAGCGCACGCGCTCCAGCCCACCCAGGCGCGCGGCGGAGAGCCCCTCGATCCCGGCCATTGCTCCTGAGGCCAGGACGAGCTGCGCACCGCCCTCTTCCGCTGCGGCGGCAAGCGCCTTGGCCAGCGCCGCATCGGCAAGCACCCCTGTCGATACGATCATCAGCGAGAGCCCGGCCCGCAGCACTTCGGCGCCATAGGCACGCACCGCCTCGTGGCCCGCGCACTCTACCACCACGTCGGGCTCCCGGGCCAGCAGGTCAGCCATTGTTTCGACGCGCATCGCTTCGTCCAAACCCTCGCGAGGGCAACGCGCGAGAATGCCGACGACCGGTGCTCCCGGTCCAAGCGCCGCACGTACGGCGCGGGCGATGCTGCCGTCGCCGATCATGCCAACGCGGGGAGGAGCGATGCTCGCCACGATCAGGCCTTGCGCGGCGGCCCGGCGAAGGCCTGCGGATAGGCACCGATCGCCAGCATGTCGATTTCGACGATCGCGGCGCCGGGCTTTGAGCGCGCCCGGTCAAGCGCGGCGCCGACTTGCGCGATCTCAGTCACCTTCTCGTGCCGCAAGCCGATGGAGGCGGCAACCATAGCAAAGTCGGGCACGCGGATGTTCGAGTAATGGCGGCGCCCGCCGTATTCCACGTCCTGGATGTTGCGGATCACGCCATAGCCCTTGTCGTTCATCAGCACGAGGGTGACGTCCGGATCCTCCTCGGCCAGGGTTGCAAGCTCGCCCAGGCACAGCGTCAGGCCACCATCCCCGCTCAGCGCGATCGCGCCACCGGGTGTACCAAAAGCCGCGCCAATCGCCATCGGCAAGCCCTGCCCGATACCGCCGCCCACCGCGTGGACGCCGGCGCGGGTGTTGCCGATGCGCAGGAAGCGGTTGCCCCACATCGAGTTGGAGATGGTCACGTCGCGCACCCAAGCCGCGTCCGCGGGAAGGCGCGCCTGGATCTCGTCGACGAGTTGCGCGTAAGCACCCAGGCTCTGCCGCATGGCGCCGTGCATGGCAGCGCGAGCGGCGGCGATGGTCGCACCCCAGGCCGTGTCGTAAGTGGTCTCACCCAGGGCGTCGAGCAGGCCCGCCAGGGTTGCCTTCACATCGCCATGGATGAAGAGTTCATTGGCATAGCTGCGGCCGTCCGAGGTGGCGTCGGCGTCGATCACGGCGACCTTCGAGGGCAGACGCAGCTTATAGGTCCAGGTCTCGTTGCCGCGCAGGCGCGAGCCCGCGACGATCATCAGGTCCGCCTCGTCGTACAGCCCTTGCACTTCGCGGGTGCAGTTGAACGCTCCCAGCGACATCGGG
The DNA here is from genome assembly GCF_902506425.1 of Novosphingobium sp. 9U. NCBI lineage: Bacteria > Pseudomonadati > Pseudomonadota > Alphaproteobacteria > Sphingomonadales > Sphingomonadaceae > Novosphingobium > Novosphingobium sp. 9U. The sequence goes on from NZ_LR732527.1 coordinate 15,678, forward strand.
TGCGTCTCCACGATCACGCCGCGGCCGTTAGTGGAAGTGACAATGGCGATGCCCTTATCGGCAAGCGCGGTAGCTTCGGCCTCGGCACCCCGGGCACCGCCACCCAGCAGGATCACCGGCTTTTTCGCCTTGGCCAGCATCTCGCCCAGTGCTGCGATCAGGGCGGCGTCCGTCTCCGGACGCTTCGGCGAAAGCAGGGGTAGAACAGCGGGCATGGCCATCGGTGCGGCCTGCACATCGACCGGGATTTCGATCGAGACCGGCCCGGTTGGGGTCGACAGCGCGGCCTCGGCGGCTGCCAGCATCGTCTCGATCACCTGATCGGGGGAGGTGATGCGGAAGGCCGCCTTCGACACTGCTCCCAGCATCTGCATCTGCGCCGGCGCTTCGTGGATGTACGCGCGGTTGCGGTCAAGGTGCTCCAGCTCGACCTGCCCGGTAATGTGCATGACCGGGGAGCCTGCCGTCAGCGCCTCTACCATCGCGCCCGCAGCATTACCGGCGGCAGTGCCGGTGCTGGTGAAGGCGACGCCCAGGTTGCCGGTGACACGGGCATGCGCGTCAGCCATGTTGAGCGCGCCCGCCTCCCCGCGCGCCGAGATGTAACGGATCGCGCCCTGCTCGCCGAGCGGGTCGAGGATCGGCATGTTATGGATGCTGATGACGCCGAAGGCATGGCTTACCCCCCAGTGCGCGAGCAGCTGGGCGATCAGGGCGCCCACAGTGGTCTGAGCAGTGTCGGTGCTCGCGGCAGTCTCGGTCATTGGAGTATCGATCACTTCCATGGTGTCAGTTTTTCCGGGGAGAGTAGGAGAGGCCGAAGCCGAACGGGTATGCAGTGCGTGCGAAGTCGAAAGGCACGTCTTCCGCCTGGCCTTCCACCGAGGCCGGGTCGGCAGGCAGCGCGAACGGCAGCTTTCCCGAAGGATCGAAGGCACCGGTGAGCACGTCGGCGACCGCGTCGTCACCCGAACCGAAGGTCGCGATCATGCCGCTTACGGTATCGATGAATTCACTAAGCACGGCAGGGCGCTCCATGCTCATCACCACGACCACAGGCTTGCCCGAGGCAACGGCCTTGCGGATCATCGACAGCTCAGCGGCGTTGTCCGCTCCGGCGAAGACAGGCGTGCCCTCATGCGTGTTCACGAAGAAGGCTTTGCCGGTCGTGTTGTTGCGGTACGGGGCGTTGACCTTGACGACGATCACGTCCGCCGCCGCCACATCGGTCACGCGCCCTGCCAGCGCCTTGGGCGTTGCCGCGAAGCCTTCCAGCGCAACCTTGCGGCCTGGCGCCAAAGGCAGCACGCTGGCGGTATTCTTCAGAAGCACGATGGACTTGCGCTGCGCCAGGTCGCCCAAAGCGACGTATTCGGGCGCCTTGACGATGCGCAGGGCGGCTTCGGGATCGACGTAGGGGTTCTCGAACAGCCCCATCGCGAACATCGGCTCGAGCACGCGGCGGACCGAGACATCGATGCGCGCCTCGGTCAGCTTGCCGGCCTTGATCAGGTCGATCAGGTAGGACGTCTCGTGCTCTCCTCCGAGCTGATCGATGCCCGCCCAGACCATGCGACGCTCGCGCTCGATCTTGGGCTGATCCTCCAGTCCCCACGGCTGCGCATGCATCCAGTCGGTGATGGCCACGCCCTTGAAGTGCATCTTGGTGCGCAGCAGGTCGGTCATGACCTTGCGCGAGAAATTGGTGGCAACGTCATCGATCCACGTCGGGATGCCGTAGCTGCCCATCGCGAACGCGACGTTCGCCTTGAACGAAGGCGCGAAAGCGTCGGAGTGCAGCTTCCAGCGTTTGCCGGGGTACACCAGCTTCGTGCCGTAAGGATTGTGTGGATCGAAGCCGTGCTCCACCGGACCGTCGCCCGGAAAGTGCTTGACCGTCGCCATGAGACCTTCGGGTCCAAGGCGTTGTCCCTGCGCACCCAGGATGAACTGCGCCGCGTACTCGCCGTTCAGCTTCGCATCCTCACCAAAGGTGCCGGGTATGCGGTTCCAGCGCGGTTCGCTGGCCACATCGGCCATCGGGTTGAGGACCATGCGAAAGCCCATCGCCCTCAGCTCGGCCGAGGCCACTTCTCCGAACCGGCGCACCAGTGCCGCATCGCGCGTGGCGGCCAGGCCGATCTGATCGGGCCAGCTGGAGGTGATCTTCACCCGATCCGGCGGCGGCAGTGCCCCCCCAGGCAACCGGTTGGTGGTGTGGATCGGATCAGCGCTGATCACGATCGGCACGCCGAGCCGCGTGCCTTCGGCCACCTCCTGCAGCGCATTGGCCCAGCGCGCCGCATCGGCAGGTGAGCCACCGGGCGAGGTCATGATGTAGCGAACGTGACGGTTCACGATGAGATCGCGCGGGCTCGGCTTATCAGCACGGTCGAAGCCCGGAACGCCGGTGACGTTGACCGGCGGCTTGAGTGCGCCCGGAGGCGGCGGCGCCAATTGATCGAGCACGATGCCGCCCGGGCCGAAATAGCCCGAGTTCACGGCGTGCATCATCATGCCCGCCTTTTCGGGCACGGTCATTCGCGCCGTCAGATCCTTGGCACGGACGGCCGCGGGCAGCCGCCAATCCTCGTAAGGATCAAGGCGGCCATTGCGGTTGAGATCCCGGAAGCGCAGCCCGTCCACCATCAGCACCGGTGCGGATCTGCTCTCGATCTGCGGCTGAGGCACCTTTGCGTCACGCGCCGCCGCTGGGGAAACGGCCAGCAACGCGACAGTCAGTGCGAGGATCGAGGACTTGGGCTGCATCGTTGGTCTCCGGTCGAGAAAGAAGGGAGCGCGGCAGTTATCGAGGGTGGAGGTGTCGCCGCGCTCCCTCGCCGGATTACCAGCGGAAGGTCGCGCGGACACCATAGGTACGCGGGGGCGCGTACTGGCTGCGGATGGCGCCATAGAGTCCGCTCTGTGCCGCCTCGGTCAGCACGACGCTGTTCTCGAGATTGCGCACATAGCCTTGGATCGACAGGTTCGTGTCGTCCGGCACGTACTCGAGGCTGAGATCGGTGCGGGTGTAAGCGTCCTGGCGTTCGGTCGAGCGGTTGAAGTAGCTCATCCACTGCTCGGACCGATACTGCGTCTGGGCTCGGGCGGTGAACTCGCCGCCCAGCGCCGCGAAGCTTTGCTGGATGCCGGCATTAATCGACCACTTGGGCGACTGGACCAGGAAGTTGCCGCCGTAGTTGGCCGTGCAGACGCCAGCTGCGGTCTTGTTGGTGCAGAAGTCGCGATACTTCGCATCGAGGTAGGTGACGGAGAAGTCGATGCGGCTACCGGTGAACAGCGCCGCGACGGTCTCCGCCTCGATACCCTTGATGCGCGACTTGCCGGCGTTGACGACAATGGTGTCGGCACCGACCACCTGGGAGACCTGCTGGTCCTTGTAGTCATACAGGAAAGCACTGAGGTTGAGCTGCAGCTTGTCGTCCAGGAAGCGGTTCTTGGAACCGATCTCGTAAGCGACCAGCGTCTCGGGATCGTAGTCACCCAGCCCGAAGTTGTTGAAGCCTCCGGATTTGTAGCCGCTGTCGACCTTGGCATAGAGCAGGTTCTCGGGGCTCAGCGTATAATCGATGCCGCCGTGCCAGGTCACCTTGGTCCAGGACGCGCGCGTATCGTCGGTCGCGTAAGTGCGCTCGGCGATTCCGTCCGAGACGTCCTGCGTCAGGCTGCCGACATAGCTGTAGCCCTGACGGATCTTGGTATCCTTGGTGTAGCGGATACCGCCCGAGACGCGCAGGTTGTCGAGCACGTCGTAGGAGACCTGACCGAAGGCTGCCTTCGAGCGGGTCGTCACGTCGTAGTGGTATTCGCGCAGGTTGACCGGCGCACCGCTTATATCATTATCGAAGTAGTTGGCGAGCTTCAGGTCCTCATTGAAATAGTAGAGGCCGAACTGCCAGATGAATCCGGACTTGTTGTTCGAGGCGACCCGAAGCTCCTGGCTGACGTCCTCCGACTTTTCGTCGCGAGTGTAGATGAAAAACTTGTCGGCCTGGCCATCATTGTCCCACCGATGGAACAGATCCTGCTTCATGTAACCGGAGATGTAGCTGACAGTCGCAAAGTCCAGATCGTAGTCAGCGCGGCCGAGCAGGCGCAGGTTGGTGGTATCGAAGCGCCCCTTGGTGTTCAGGTCCCAGTGTGTCGCGTCATACGCATCGTCCTTGGGAACGGTCGTGATCACACCATTAACGGTGGTCAGCTTGACGCCGTCATAGACCGCGCCCGATCCGCCCAGATGCATGTAGTCGGCGCTGAGCAGGACCTTGAGCCGGTCGGTCGGGGTGAGCAGGAACGAAAGGCGCCCACCCTTGACGTTGGTGCTGTCACCGCGGCCCACCGCGCCGTTGTCGCGAAAGCCGTCGTTGTAGCGCGAGACTGCCGAGGCGCGCATCGCGATGCCTGCGGTGATCGGCAGGTTGATCGCCGCATCGGCGTTGATGGTCTTGTAGTTGCCGGCGTCGAACGAGACATAGCCTTCCAGCTCATCCGTCGGCTTCTTGGTGATGATGTTGACTGCACCGCCGGTGGCGTTGCGGCCGTAAAGCGTACCTTGCGGGCCGCGCAGCACTTCGATGCGCTCCAGGTCGTAGAAGCTGGCATTGATGCCGGTCGGGCGTTGCAGGTACTGGTCGTCGATGCTCACCGCGATGGCGCTGTCACCGATCTCGGTGAAGTCACGGCTGGCGACGCCGCGGATCGACAAGAATGCAGCGCCCGAGCTGGCGCCGATGTTGAGGCTGGGCGATACCGTGGTCAGCCCCGAGACATCGTTAATGCCGTTCTTCTTGAGCTGGTCGGGCGTGAATACCTGCAGTGCAGTAGCGGTCTTCTGCGAATCTTCCGCGCGCTTCGTCGCAGTGACGACGATCTCGCCGAGGCCCTCATCCTCGGCTGCCGGCGCCTGCGCGTCCTGTGCGAGAACCACCTGGGGAAGCGCGGCAGCCGCAACTGCCAACATCGAACTCATGAACGCACTACGAAACTGCATCGAAAGATTTCCTACCCTGACTACATGCCCCGGTACGTTCGTATGTCAACCGAGGTTTGTATAATGATCAAAACGCGAATTTCGCTCGGTGTCAATCGGTTTTGTGACACCCATTATCCAAGGCCGTGAAACCGTTCCTGATGTGCGTTCTCAGAGCAACAGCGACAGCCGGCCAGGTGCGATGCTGGCCGGCGTGGAAACTCGGTACTGAAGGCCTTCAGGCGGAGATGAAGCCGCCGTTGATAGGGAGGATCTGCCCGGAAACGAATGCGCTGGCGTCACTGAGCAGGAACACTGCCGCGCCGACCGTGTCTTGCGGAACTTGAGGGCGTTGTATCGCGGCGCCGCTCACATAGAGTTGCTTGCGCTCCTCGGGCACATAGTCGGTCGCTGGCACCCGCACGAGACCTGGCGCCAAGGCGTTGACGGTTATGTTGTCCTGGCCAAGCTCGCGCGACAGCGACCGAGTCATGCTGATGACCGCCCCCTTGCTGGCCACATAGTGCAGAAGTCTTGGTGCGCCCCAAAGGGCGGTGTCCGAAGCGACATTGAGGACACGGCCGCCCTTCGCTGATTCGCGCAACATCGGGGCGAAAGCTTTGGTCATCAGCCAGGTCCCACGCACGTTGATGCGCATCACCAGATCCCACTGGTCGAGATCGATATCTTCGAAGGTCTTGCCCCCAATTCCAGTGGCGAGCGCCGCATTGTTGAGCAGGCCATCGACGCTGCCGAAGCGGTCCGCGACCGCGGTGGCAAGCGTCGAAACCGCCACGGGATCGGCGATGTCGACGGCAAAGCCCTCGGCCTCACAACCACCCTGGCGCAATTCCTGCGCCACGATGTCCGCCTGCGCGCCGTTTATGTCGGCTAAGGCAAGGCGCGCGCCGGCAGTGGCGCACGCACGCGCAAACTCGGCACCAAGTCCGCGTGCGGCGCCACTCACTACGATCGTTCGATCGGAAAGACCAATCACCAGAGTCACCTCTATGTTCTTATTTCAACTGCGTGTTTGATATGCAAGCTATCTTCGCTTAGCAAGCGAACGCCTGATAAAGCGCGCGAATGCACGGTCGCAGCCGGCGCAAACCGCTTGGCGCAGTGCTGAGATTGCTGGACCAATCACGCCTTAGTACCGATCTTAGCGGAGTTGGCCGTGCGAGCGGACCGCCCCGCCGAGACCCACTTCCGGCCACTCGGACCGCCCTTTTCCCGTCCCAACTTCGGTCACTCGTTCACCCTAGTTGCCAACGGGAGTGTCGACCTCCCGACGCTGCGCAGGAACCAATGCAAGCCTTTGTGTCGATTCACTATGGCGCAACACCGCGATGTGACCGGTAGACCTAATTAGTCGGTGCGGCTTAATCGAGGCGGTCGAATGCCGCTGGCGGCACTAGCCGTGCCGCCACTTGCCGCATCACGAAGCTACTGCGAATTCGCGCTACATGAGGTAGCGTGGATAGCTCCTTGCGATAGACCGCGTCGTAGGCCTCAAACGTCGGCACATGCACCATCATGATGAAGTCGGTCTCGCCTGAAACAAAGCTGCAGAACGACATCGAAGGGCAACCCAGCACGGCTTCCTCGAAGTCCATCAGCACCTGCTCGGCTTGCGACGTTAGCTCGATATGCACGATGACTGTCATCGAAAGACCCAAGACTTGGGCGTTCATGAAAGCGGTATAACTTTTGATCACGCCTGCCTCTTCTAGCTGGCGCCGCCGCCGCGCCACGGCCGTGCTCGACAAATGCAAGCGCTCTCCAAGGGCCGTGTCGCTGATCCGACCATCCTCGACGAGCGCCTTTATGATTCGGTAGTCCATGCGGTCGAGCGGCACTGCGCCGGATTTCGACGAAATCATTGAGTTTTGCATGGAAAGTCACTCTTTCATTCGATTTGTCGGCTGCAGTTTGCTGAGATTTGATTTTGCGCATCGGTTACATTGAAATGCAACAGAGGAATGCGGCGTACCGCAGCATTCCCAATCTGATGGGGAGGCACGGCAACGATTTCATCTTGATGGGGGCGAACGATGAAGTATTCAAAGATCAGGCTTTTAACCGCGACGGCGTTCTCACTAGGCGCTTGGACGCAGGGTTCGCACGCTCAGGAGACCTTGCCGCAGACAACCGATCTGGACAACCAGATCGTCGTCACGGGCAGTCGGGGTAAGCCGCGAACCGTAGCGGACTCCGCCGTTCCTATCGACGTCATCCCGCAGGCAGAGATCGAGGCTATCTCGTTCACCGACACACAAGACGTGATTAAAACGCTGGTCCCGTCCTACGCCGTGGGTCGCAACCCGAACTCAGACGGCGGCACTTTCGTGCGTCCTGCTACGCTTCGAGGCCTTCCAGGCGATAAGACGCTGCTGCTGGTGAACTCAAAACGACGTCACAAGTCGGCAGTGATGACCACGGGCGGCGCGGGCTCACAGGCTGCAGACGCCGCCACGATACCGTCGCTCGCACTCAAGTCCGTCGAAGTGCTGCGAGACGGCGCGGCTGCCCAATATGGCTCTGACGCAATCGCGGGCGTTATCAACTTTCTTCTGAAAGATGCAGATCACGGCGGTTCGCTTGTCGTGCAGGGTGGCCAATATTACAAGGGAGATGGCGAGGACCTGATGGTCTCCGGTAACGTTGGCATGAAGCTGACCAGCAGCGGGTTCCTGAACGCCACGGTCGAATACACCAGGAATGCGCGTACTACCCGGTCCAATCAGTTCTGCAACGTGTCCTTCTGCGTCGTGCCGTATGCCGCCGCCAATCCCAGCTACGCCGCGTTGATCGACATAGATGACCCGGTGCAGCGTTGGGGACAACCCAAGGGTCAAGCGATCCGCGGTTTCGTGAATGCCGGCATCGACCTTGACGACGGATCGCGCATCTACGCCTTCGGCAACTACTCACGCTCGAAGTCGACGGGCGACTTCCACTATCGGTATCCCGCCGCCGGGCAGGTGGTGAATGACAATCCCATTCGGCTGCAGGATGGCTCGGTCTTCCGCTTCAATCAGCTCTTCCCAGCAGGGTTCACGCCGCAATTCTCGGGCAAGGTGACCGACCTCAGCGTGGCGGGTGGCTACCGCGGCGAACTGGGCGGCAGCGATGGCCTCAGCTTCGACCTGTCCGGCCGCTACGGCAAGAGCCGCATCGACTACTCGCTCAGCAACACCGTCAACGCATCGATCGGCCCTGACTCGCCCAGGAAGTTCTCGCCTGGGTCGCTGGTGTCCGACGAACTCTCCGCCAACGCGGATTTCTCCTATGCGCCGGAGACCAGCTTTCTGGCCGAGCAGCTGACGCTCAGCTTCGGCGGCGAGTTCCGGCGAGAAGGCTACAAGATCATAGCGGGCGACCCCGCCTCCTATGCCGCCGGGCAGTTCGCAAAGCAGGATCCGTTCGACTTCTGCACCGACACGCACACCCTGCGCGCGAGCGCGCCGCAGAATGCCGGCATCAACTGCGCCAATTACCTCAGCAGCACCGCCGACGGATTTGCAGGGCTCGATCCTGCATACAACGTGCTGGCCGTCGGCTCGAATGGCTTCCCGGGCTTGTCCCCCACCGCTGCGGGCAGCTTCCACCGCAACAGCTATTCCTTTTACGGTGAGGCATCGACAGACATCGTAAAGGGCTGGTTCGTCGACGGCGCCGTGCGGTACGAACACTTCGCAGACTTCGGATCGACCGCGAATGTGAAGGCGGCAACCCGTATCGAGGTTGCCGATGGTGTCGCTCTGCGCGGTTCGATCGGCACTGGATTCCGCGCGCCGACGCCCGGACAGCTGTATTACACCAGCGTTTCCGTCCGCAACGTGGACGGGAATATCACGCAAGCCGGACTGTTCCCAGCGACCAACCCGGTCTCCGAATACCTCGGCGCCACGCCGCTGAAGCCGGAGAAGTCCACCAACTTCTCGGCCGGCTTCACCCTCAGCGTCCTGCAAGGCTTCTCACTGACCGCCGATGCCTACCTGATCAAGATCCGTGACCAGGTCTACTCGACGTCCGCGATCACGGTGACGCCCGCGATCCGCGACCGCATGATCGCCGCCGGAGTGGTGGGCGCCGAAAGCATTTCCAGCGTCAACTTCTTCCAGAACGCATTCGACTCCACCACCAAGGGGTTCGACGTGGTTGGTACCTACAAGCAGAAGTGGGGCAATGGTCAGTCCACCTCGCTGACGGCCAGCTTCAACCTCAACCGCTATAAGATCGACGATCTGAAGATCCCCAACCTGTTCAACAGCGTGTCGGTGTTCAACTTCGAGAAATTTCAGCCCCGCTGGCGTAGCGTAATCAGCCTGGTTCACGAGATCGGGCCGTTTGAGGCGCTCGTCCGCGGCAACCTGTACGGCCCGTACAAGGCGCAGATCAACACCGCGCCCGCCTTCCCGATCCAGAGCTTCGGCACAGAGGCGCTGATCGACGTGGAGGTGAGCTACACCTTTGCAGAGAAGCTGCGGCTCTCGGTGGGCGCGCGCAACGTGTTCGACAACTATCCGGACCGCGACAAGATCGGACAAGCCGTCAACGGCGCGATCTACCGTTCGGACTCCGTCGTCGATTGGCAGGGCGGCTTCTACTACGCCCGCGCCGGTTTCTCGTTCTGATCTCCGGGGGAAGGTACAGCACATGGTGGATATGGACAGACGAGCCGCGCTGACGGCTCTGGGCACTGCGGCAGCCGCGACCGCCATTGCGCAAACGGCGCAGGCGGCCACGCGCAAGGCTCCCGCGATCGGAAGGAACCTTCCGGACATCGCGGTGGTCGGGGCCGGCGCCTTCGGGGCCTGGACGGCGCTGTGCCTGCGCGAGCGGGGCGCAAAGGTCACGCTGATCGACAGCTACGGCGCGGGCAACGCCCGTCAGACTTCGGGTGACGAGACCCGCCAGATCCGTGCCGCCTATGGCGACCGCGAGATCTACACGCGCTGGGCGATGAAGGCCTTCACCCGCTGGCATGAGCGGCAGGATGAGTTCAAGCGCCGCCTGATCTATGCCAACGGTGTCGTCACGCCGCACCAAAAGCCGGAGTCGGTCAAGGCCCAGCTTGCGCTCTTCGACAAGCTGAAGATCCCCTACGAGATGCTGACTGGCGACGAACTCGCCAAACGCTGGCCGCAGGGGCGCTATGATGACATCGATGTCGCCATGTTCGAGCCGCGCGCGGGCACGGTGAAGGCGCGAGAGTCCATCATCGCCGCATCCGAGGTGTTCCGCCAGAAGGGCGGCACCGTGAAGCTCGGCATGGCCAAGCCGGGGGCCTCGACCGGCGGCCGCATTACGGACCTCGCTCTGGCAAGCGGTGAGCGCCTGAGCACAGGCATGGCGATCTTTGCTTGCGGTCCATGGCTGCCGACGCTGTTCCCCACGTTCATGGACGGCTTCATCTCTCGCCGCCGCAACGAGGTGTTCTACATCGGCTCTCCGCCGGGTGACGACCGCTACCACGTCGAGCGCTTCCCCAATATGTACCACGGCGATGGCATGGCGGGCGCCGGATACTCGCTGAGCGATGTCGACTACGGCTTCAAGGTGGCACCGTCGGCCGGCGCGAGCATCCCGATGGACCCGGACAGCGGTGAGCGGATCGCCTCCAACTTCGTCCTCGATTACGCGCTTGAGTTCGTGAAAATGCGCGTGCCCGGCCTTGTCGGGCAGCCGGTGGTGGCAAGCCGCGTCTGCACCATCGAGAGCTCCGACAACGGCCACTACATCATCGACACGCACCCCGAGTTCCAGAACGTGTGGATCGCTGGCGGCGGCTCGGGCCACGCTTTTAAGATGGGGCCGCAGACCGGCGAGTACCTGGCAGACCGGGTCCTCGACATCACCGATCCCGCGGAGGAGAAGGCGCTGTTCTCGCTCGCCTCACACGGGAGGGCCCGGGCTTGAGCGCGCGCGGAACCCTCGTCCGCGTCCTGTGCATGGTCGCGGCTTTCACCTCTACCAACGCGGCCCGAGCGGCCTGCGCCGACGATCCGGATTACCGCCAGATGGACTTCCTGGTCGGCAGCTGGGACGTCTCCAGCCATGGCGAGAAGACCGCCGAAGTCACCTGGTCCCGCGAGTTGGGCGGATGCGGGCTCCACGAAGTATGGAGAGCCGCGCCGGGCCGCAGCGGTATGGGCATGATGAGCTACACCCCCCTGCGCGACAGCCTTACCTACTACTGGGTGTCCGAAACCGGCGCGAACAACGTCTATTCTCAGGCCGAAGCGAGGCCCAACGACCTGACTTTTCTGATCGAGACAAGGCACCCGTCCGGCACGGGCAAGCGCGCACGCCGCTTCCGCCTGGCGCTGCAGCAGGACGGCACGGTGCTTGAGGACTCGCGCTTCAGCGACAACGGCGCTCCCTACCAACCCGAATTCCAGCTGGTGTGGACGCGCAAACAGGAGACCACGACGCATGACTGACCAAGTCGATCGGCGCAGCCTGATCAAGGGCATGGGCCTGGCCGGCGCCACCGTGGCGATCGCCTCGACGGCGCGCGCCAAGGCGCCTGCAATCGGCCGCAACCTTCCAGATGTCGTGGTCGTCGGCGCCGGAGCGTTCGGGGGCTGGACCGCGCTGGAGCTGCGCGAACGCGGCGCCAAGGTCACCCTGGTAGATCTCTATGGCCCCGGCAACCCGCGCGCCTCGTCAGGCGACGAGAGTCGCCTGATCCGCGCTTCATACGGCGAGCGCGAGATCTACTCGCGGATGGCGGTCAGAGCCTCGCAGCTGTGGCACCAGCGGCAGGAGGAATTCGGCCGCAGCATGATCTATATCAACGGCAGCCTGCGCCAACTCAAACCCGAGGCGGTGGCAGCGCAGGAAGTGATCTTCAAGAAGCTTGGCCTGCCCTACGAACTGCTCGGCCCCGACGAGATCAAGTACCGCTGGCCGCAGCTCAACTACGACGATGTCCCGCAGCTGTTCTTCGAGGAGAAGTCCGGCATCGTTAAAGCGCGCGAGAGCATGATCGGCGTGTCCGAGATGTTCCAGAAGAAGGGCGGCAAGATCCGCATCGGCCACGCCAAGCCCGGCACCGCCGGCAGCGGCTCGCTACGCGACGTGGCGGTGGACGGACAAGCTCTGGCCGCCGGGCGCTTCGTCTTTGCATGCGGGCCGTGGCTGCCAAAGCTGCTACCCTCGCTACTCGGAGACAAGATCCTCACCCCGAGGCGTGAAATGTTCTATGTCGGCATCCCGCCCGACGACCGTCGGTACCGCTGGGAGCATTGTCCCAACCTGAGCGATGCCGACACCTACACCGCGGCGGATGTCGACTATGGCATCAAGGTCGCGGGCAAGATGCCGAACATGAAGGTCGACCCCGATACGCAGGACCGGCTCGTCTCCGCTTTCCAGGGCGAAGCCGTCGAGCGCTATGTCGCCAAGCGTATGCCCGGGCTGAAGGGACAGCCGATCGTCGCCTCGCGGGTGTGCCAGACCGAGTATAGCGACAATGGCCACTACATCATCGACACGCACCCGGAGTACGCCAACGTGCTGATCGCCGGTGGTGGGTCCGGGCACGCCTTCAAGATGGGGCCGGCACTCGGTGAGTACGTCGCCGGTCGGGTTCTTGGTGATACGGGTGACCCGCAGGCGGCGGCGCTCTTCGCGATCGGCGCGCACGGTCCGGCGAACGGCTCGCCAGCAGAGTAAACTTCCGCCATTGAGCCCGCCGAGCCTTGTGCCGGCGGGCTGATCGGCGCCCCGAAAGACACAACACATGGCCAGCATCCTTGTGATCGGCGCCGGCATCACCGGCGTGACCACCGCGTACGCGCTGCTCGAACGGGGCCACACCGTGATCATCGTCGATCGGCTTCGCTATCCGGCCATGGAGACCTCCTTCGCCAATGGCGGGCAACTCTCCGCTAGCAATGCAGAAGTCTGGAACAGCTGGGGGACAGTCGCCAAGGGCCTCAGGTGGATGCTGCGCGCGAACGCCCCGCTCCTGTTCAACCCCAGGCCTAGCTGGCACAAGTACAGCTGGATGGCCGAGTTCTGCGGCCACATCCTCAACCATCGCCGCCACACGATCGAGACGACGCAGCTCGCGATCGCCGCGCGCGAGCACTTGTTCCGCACTGCGGAGCGCGAAGGTATCGAGTTTGACTTGGAGCGTCGCGGTATCCTCCACTTGTACCACAATCGCGCCGCCTTCGATCAGGCGGCGGCCGGCAATGCCTTGCTCCGCGAAGGCGGGCTTGAACGATACGCGGTGACGAGCGAGGAGATCGCCGCGATCGAGCCGACACTCCACGGTCCTTTCAGCGGCGGCTACTTCACCCCGTCTGACTCGACGGGCGACATCCACAAGTTCACCCGCGGACTGGCGGCTGCCTGCGAGCGCCGCGGAGCGCGGATTGTCATCGATGCTCAGGTGGAGGACGTCGAGCCCGGCAACGGGCATGTGACGACAAAGATCGTGGCTGCTTCGATCGACAGCGAAGCCATTGTGACCGATGCCGTCGTGGTTTGCGCCGGAGTGGCGAGCCGCACGATAGCGGCCCGCTTGGGCGACCGCATCAACATCTATCCGGTCAAGGGCTACTCGGTTACCGTCTGCCTCGACGATTCCCAAAGCCAGGCAAGCGCGCCCACCGTCAGCTTGCTAGACGAGGACGCCAAGATTGTTACCAGCCGCCTCGGCCGGAACCGCTTTCGCATTGCCGGCACGGCCGAGTTCAACGGCATGAACAAGGACATACGTGCCGACCGCATTGCGCCGCTTACGCGCTGGTGTGAGCGCCTGTTCCCTAACGTTTCCACTTCATCGGTCATACCGTGGACGGGCCTGCGACCCATGACCCCGACGATGTTGCCGCATGTGTGCCGCGGCCGTCGGAACGGAGTTTTCTACAACACCGGCCATGGTCATCTTGGCTGGACCCTCTCTGCGGCTACAGCCGAACTCGTCGCCGAGCAAGTCGAGCATCATTTCAGAGTGCGCGCTTCGTAACACTCGAGCCCATAACCCTTCTCTAGGGTTGCCATAGTCGGCTATGGCTCACCCCTTTGCAGCTCTTCGCTGCCCAGAACCGCTCCCTGAAAAGCCAGCAGTCCGTGTGTGGGCGCCGATCGGGTCATCTGGATGGAGGCTACGGATTAATCAGCGGCCGTCTGCGAGCGATCCTGATCTGCAGCAAGCTGCCGGGCGGAAAGCCCTGGGGGATGCCAAACTTGAAGTGGCGTCGTCGGCGGGAGGCTCGCGTCGTGAAGAATGAGCGCGAAACCCTGCCGGGGAACTTAGCCGGTCGCCATGAGGAGCTTCGGCGGCCCTGCCTTGATGATCAAGCTGTTGCCGGGCCCTCGCCCGGTCTGAATCGCCAGATCGACAAGCATCGATCGCATCGCCTGCTCCATGTAAAGATCCGGAGTGATTATGTCCGCTTGCCAGTGCCGCGACAACCATCGTGAGTGTTCGAGGCCGGCGGTAAGACCGCCTTGGAGCGGAGCAAGGGATCGCCGCCCCTACCTGCAACGGCTCAGAGCAGACTCGGAGGCCGCCGTTCAGAGCACTCTAGCCGCTTCCCAACATCGGCATTCATTGATCGCTCTCAAGGCGTCGGCTTCGCAGCCTCAGATTTGGACCGGCCGACTAGCAGGCATCGCTGACTTCCGTTCGATGCGGCAATCTCGACCGTTCTTACCAGTCAGTCAGGATCTGCCCATCGACGTCCGCGATCGCGCCCGCCATACGCTTGGCATCCTCGGCGACCTGATCGTCGTCAAGTTCGCGGCGTAACCAACGCAGCTCGTGGAGCTTGCCGTTGTTGTCCAGTTCGCCGCAGCCGACCCGTTTGCCAAAGTCGAGTAGCGCACAGTTCGCGCCGGGAACGTGCCGCCGAACGATTTGCTGTACCTGATCAACAACGTGCTCGCCGGATCCTGCAATTTGCGTCATATTGCCCGCGCCATAATCGTCCTGATAACACGCGCATTCTCGCGCGCGAAGTCGCCCCGATTCGGTTCGACCCATATACGGTCGTTCAGCGGCCCTCGGGCGCTTCCACAAGCTGCCACTCGTCGTCTAATAGCGGCGTTTGCAAGAGGGCTTTGGAGATGCCGTTGCTGGGAGCATGGTCGTCTTCGCGGTCGGCATGTGCCGCCGCATGATGGAGCTTCGCGGGTGATCCTTCCAAGGTTCATCACGCACTGATGGGCTCAAAGCCTTGTGCAACGAACGGCGCGGAATGGATCAGCCTACGTCCCGGCAGGACGTCTCGTGGCGCCTTGCGACGCTGACGAGCTGGGTAGTCAGGCGGCTGCAGATTTCTCCTTGAAGGGTTCGCCGGTGACCAAGATGCTGTGCATGATTACAGCTAGCTTGCGGGCGACGGCGACCGCAGCACGCTTGAAGCCTAAGCGCTCTCTCAGCTGCAGCCCCCACCTGCGTAAGTCGCATTCGGATTTGGTGCGAGTGAGCAGCACCGTCGCGGCTTCGTAGAGCAATCCGCGCAGATGGCTGTCCCCACGTCTTGAGATGTGACCGTCGTAGTCGATCTCGCCTGATTGGTAGCGTCTGGTCGTCAGCCCGACGAACGCTCCGACTGACCTTGAATGTTTGAAGTTCGTC
>NZ_LR732528.1 GCF_902506425.1 Novosphingobium sp. 9U
TGGCCGACCGTTTTTGGCGACCCGAAGATGACCACTGCGCTGCTTGATCGCATCACCCACCATTGCGACGTCATCGAGACCGGCAACGACAGCTGGCGCTTCAAACACCGTAGCTGACGCTCCGACAGAGCGGATCGCTCTGCAAGATCCTGTGGCATGACGGCATCGGCATGTCTCTGTACGCCAAACGCCTCGAGAAAGGCCGGTTCGTATGGTCGGCGGCAAAGGACGGCACGGTGGCGATCTCGGCCTCGGCGATGGCCTGCCTGCTGGAGGGCATAGACTGGCGAAACCCTCGGGAAGCCTGGCGCCCGGCACAGGTCGGGTGATCGTGCCAGCGACGTAAAAACGGCTAAAATCCTAGGGTTTGTGGCAGCTGCGTGCTATGAAAGGGCATGGCCGCAAGCGATGCACCTGACGAGCTTGAGCAGCTTCACGCTGAGCTCGCTACCGTTCGCGAGCAAGCTGCCACAGTTCAGGCCGAGGTCCTTGAAGCCCAGGCTGAGCTGGCCAAAGTGCGGGCGATCAATGCCGATCTGCTGGCTCGCAACGCCTATCTCGAGTTGATCAATCAGACGATGCGGCGTGAAAAGTACGGTGCAAGCTCGGAGCGCAGCCGGCGCCTGCTCGATCAGCTGGAGCTGACATTCGAGGAGCTGGAAGCAAACGCCAGCGAGGCCGAGCTTCTGGGGCAAATCGCGGCGGCAAAAACCACCACGGTTGCGGCTTTCACCCGCAAGCGGAGCACGCGCCGGGATTTCCCTGCCGATCTGCCGCGCGAAAGGGTCGTGATCCCTGCACCCGAGAGCTGCCCGTGCTGCGGCTCGGACGATCTGAGCCACTTGCCCGCGGACATAACCGAGACGCTCGAGCGAGTGCCGGCCCGCCACAAGGTGATCCAGACAGTGCGGGAAAAAGTCTCCTGCCGCCGTTGCGAGAAGATCAGCCAGCCTCCGGCACCGTTCCCCGTAACCCCGCGCGGGATGTTCGGCCCGCACTTCCTGGCAAACCTCGCCTTCCAGAAATACGGGCTGCACCAGCCACTCAACAGCCAGCGTGATCGCC
>NZ_LR732529.1 GCF_902506425.1 Novosphingobium sp. 9U
GGTAGTGTCCCATGGCGTGGTGTAGGAAGGGCCCTTCGATGAGGTGGCCATCGCCGATCTTCGGTTAGGGTTCGGATGCGAACTCGAACCTGAAGGAAGATAGCGATGACCGATGCCAAGATGGCCTTGCTCGAGTTGGTTGATCAAGAGGCGGATGCGGATTTGGTGCGCGAGATGCTGGCGTTTGCCGCCGCGCGCATGATGGAGATGGAGATTGAGGCGAAGACTGGCGCGGCGGCAGGCACCCGCTCGCCCGAGCGCCTCAACCACCGCAATGGCTATCGCGAGCGCGCCTGGGACACGCGTGCGGGCCGGATCGAGCTGGCGACCGCCGAGCTGAGGAAAGGCAGCTACTTTCCCAGCTTCCTGGAGCCGCGCCGCACAGCGGAGAAGGCGTTGGTGGCGGTGATCCAGGAAGCTTACATCCAGGGGGTTTCGACACGGTCGGTGGACGATCTGGTGAAGGCGATGGGCGCCGCTGGCATCTCAAAGAGCCAGGTCAGTCGACTGATCACCGAGATCGACGAGCGAGTGAACGCTTTCCTCAATCGCCCAATCGAAGGCGAGTGGCCCTACCTGTGGATCGACGCCACGTACCTGAAGGAGCGCGAGGGTGGGCGGATTGTCTCCACCGCGGTCATAGTGGCAGTAGGCGTCGACACGCTCGGCAAGCGCGAGTGCTCGGCGTCGTGAGCGGCCCGTCTGAAGCCGAAGTGTTCTGGAAGGGCTTCCTGCGCTCGCTGGTCGATCGCGGCCTGCGCGGCGTAGAGCTCGTCATCTCCGACGACAACAAGGGACTGCGCAGCGCCGCAGGCAAGGTCTTCCATGCCACCCAGCAGCGCTGCCGCGTACACTGGATGCGCAATGCGTTGGCGCATGTCGGCCCCAAACAGCGTCCCGCCGTCGTCGCCATGCTCAAGACGATCTTTGCCCAGGAGAGCGCCCGAGCCGCCCACGAGCAGTGGCACCACGTCGCTGACGCCCTGCGAGAGCGATACGAGAAGCTCGCCATCATGATGGACGGATCACGCGAGGAGGTGCTCGCCTACATGGCGTTTCCCAAGGAACACTGGCCGCAGATCTCGTCCACCAACCCGCTTGAGCGCGTCAACAAGGAGATCAAGCGACGGGCCGATGTCATCGGCATCTTCCCCAACAACGCCGCTGTCATCCGCCTGGTCGGCGCGCTCATGCTCGAGCAGAATGACG
Organism: Novosphingobium sp. 9U; assembly: GCF_902506425.1. NCBI lineage: Bacteria > Pseudomonadati > Pseudomonadota > Alphaproteobacteria > Sphingomonadales > Sphingomonadaceae > Novosphingobium > Novosphingobium sp. 9U. Next base: position 1,210 of record NZ_LR732529.1, read on the forward strand.
AGTGGTCTGTGTCCCGCCGCTACATGACGCTGCAAACGATCGGCGCGTTGAGCGATAACCCGCACATCAGCCTGCCAGCACTGGCAGCCTGATCATCCTTGGCCCTGCCCAGGATCGGTGTTCCTACACCACCCCGCGGGGCACTACC
>NZ_LR732530.1 GCF_902506425.1 Novosphingobium sp. 9U
GACGAACTTCAAACATTCAAGGTCAGTCGGAGCGTTCGTCGGGCTGACGACCAGACGCTACCAATCAGGCGAGATCGACTACGACGGTCACATCTCAAGACGTGGGGACAGCCATCTGCGCGGATTGTTCTACGAAGCCGCGACGGTGCTGCTCACTCGCACCAAATCCGAATGCGACTTACGCAGGTGGGGGCTGCAGCTGAGAGAGCGCTTGGGCTTCAAGCGTGCTGCGGTCGCCGTCGCCCGCAAGCTAGCTGTGATCATGCACAGCATCTTGGTCACCGGCGAACCCTTCAAGGAGAAATCTGCAGCATCCTGATTACCCAGCTCGTCAGCGTCGCAAGGCGCCACGAGACGTCCTGCCGGGACGTTGGCTGATCCATTCCGCGCCGCTTGTTGCACAAGGCTTTGAGCCCATCAGTGCGTCATGAACCTTGGAAGGATCGCCCGCGAAGCTCCATCATGCGGCGGCATATGCCGACCGCGAAGACGACCATGCTCCCGGCAACGGCATCTCCAAAGCCCTCTTGCAACCGACGCGATTAGACGACCAATGGCAGGAGTTGGGAAGAAGCCAAGTGCGGCTGAGTGACCGCAACTGGGTCTGCAGCGTAAGGTGATGCCATCGAGCGCTCAACCGACCCGTGCAATGCCTGCCAAATATGCCTACAGCCGTCAGGGCGAGATTCCAACCCTCCGATCGCCCCAGATCGCGGTACGGCTCGACGAAACAACTTTTGTCTCTTGGGACTTCCATGCCACCAGTTGGCTGATTAGCTGTGCGGTATAAGACGCGACCGGCGTGTGCAGCTTGAACTGACCGGCTCTCGTCGCGCGTGCCGTTTCGCTCAAGGTAACCGGCTCCCGAACAGGCAGCCGGCGTTTCGACGACCTTGCAAAAGTTAGCGTTTCGGCTCAAGAAACCCGGGGAGGTCGTCAGAGGAGGCGCTGCCACCATCCCACGTCTTGCCATGTGCCAAGCTTGTACCCGACCTCCCGATAGAGCCCCACTGGGATGAAGCCGAGGCTCTCGTGAAGCGCGACACTGGCTTCGTTGGGCATCGCGATACCGGCGAAAGCTGCGTGGAAGCCCATACCGGCTAGCTCGGTTAGCAGTTGCTTGTAGAGGGCACGGCCAACGCCTGAGCGCTGCGCTGCGTCTGCAACGTAGATGGAAACATCCACAGACCAGCGATAAGCGGCGCGCGTTCGATGTTGGCCAGCATAGGCGTACCCCACCACACTGCCGTCCCGCTCCGCCACCAAGTAGGGGTAGTGCTCCAAGGTAGCCTCGATTCGGGCGGCGACTTCGGCCAGGCTTGGCGCGACCTCCTCGAAGGAGATTGCGGTGGTCTCGACAATTGGAGCATAGATCGACCGTACATCGGCCGCGTCGTTGACGTGAGCTGAGCGAACAAGAAAAGCTGTCAATCTGGGACTCCGCGGCCTGGTACTATGCCGATGATGGATCCGAGGCCAGCATAAGGGCCAGCACACCGTATCGCGTTCTAATGGCAGCGAGCATCACGAGCGCCCAAGGAGATTTGCCGCAGAGGATAGCGGGGGTGCGGCAAGTTCCACCTCGGATGCCTCAAAGGCGCTTGCTTTGCTTTGTTCCAGCCGGCCGATCGAAGCCGTTGCGATGCCGTTGCCCAAGACGTTCGTTGCCGTTCGGCCCATGTCCATGAACTGGTCGATTGCGAGGACGAAGGCTACGCCCTCCACCGGCAAGCCGAACTGGCTGAGCGTCGCGGCGACTACCACCAGGCTGGCGCGCGGCACGCCCGCGATGCCCTTGCTCGTGACCATCAGCATCAGCAGCATGACCACCTGCGTCGTGAGCGGCACCTCGATGCCATAGGCCTGGGTGATGAACAGCGTGGTGAACGTCGCCGACATCATCGACCCGTCGAGGTTGAAGCTGTAGCCCAATGGAAGCACGAAGCTATAGACGCGCCGTGGCACTCCAAAACCGTCAAGCCGCTCCATCAGCTTGGGCAGCGCCGCCTCGGAGGAGGACGTCGTGAAGGCGATCAGCAGCGGCTCGCGCAACTCGCGCACCAGAGGCAGCAAGTCGCCGCGCAGGATTCGCGCGCCCGCGGCGAGAAGGCAGATCCACAGCAGGCCGAGGGAGAGATAATATTCGGCAAGTAGCCTCGCGAACACGGCAAGGATGCCAACGCCATGCTGGATCATTGCGCTCGACAAGGCACTGAATACCGCCAGCGGCGCTACCGCCATGACATAGCCGGTAATCTTCAGCATCAGTGTCGCAAGCGATTCCACCAACACTACGATCGGGCGGCCCTTTTCGCCGATGGCGCACAGGCCGAAGCCGAGGAACAGCGAGAAGACGACGATCTGCAGGATCTCGTTCCTGGCCATCGCGTCGGCCATCGAAGTCGGGAAGATGTGCAGCACGAAGCCTTGCAGGTCGAGCGCCTTGGCGTCGATCCCGCTTGCCTGGCCCGTCGCCTGAAGGCTCAGGCCGAGGCCTGGCTTGAACAGATTGACCATGACCATTCCGATCGACAGCGAGGCCACGCTGGCGGTCATGAACCATGCCATGGCGCGGGCCCCGATGCGGCCCAACCCCGTGCTGTCACCCGCATGCGCAATGCCGTAGACCAGCGTCGAGAACACCAGCGGCGCCACGATCATCTTGATCAGGTGTAGGAAGATGTCGGCGGGCAGGTGGAGCAGGGCAGCGGTGCGCTCTGCGGCCGGGCTGCCCGGGCCGAGCAGGCCCCTTGCGAACAGGCCGACGATCACGGCCAGGACAATGCCGACGAGAACGTTACGGGTGATCTTGCCGTTCATCTGGATCTCACTGGATAGATAGGGCCGTCGAGGCCCGGCGGCGGTCACTGGCCGGACAACGTGGAACTGTCGGCCCGCAGACCTGGCTGGGGCCTCACGTAGCCTCGATGGCGGCCAGGCGTGGCTCGGTTCCGGCAAGCGGGAGCTCACGCGAGATGGCGACAGCGATGGCCAGATCGCCCACTACGTTGACCAACGTTCGAAACATGTCGAGCAGCCGGTCAACGCCGATTACGAGCCCAATCCCCTCGGGCGGCAGTCCGGTCAATGCGAGCACGGTTGCCACGACCGGCAGGGCACCCGCAGGAACTCCGATGGTACCCATGCCAGCGAGAGTAGCGATCATGAACACCATGCCCTGGCCTCCCAGCGTCAGGTCCGTGCCGAAGAACTGCCCGACAAACAGAACGGTAACCGCGATGTAGATCGTCGTCCCGCTCTGGTTCGACACGGCGCCGATCCCCAGCACCAGCCTCGCGATACGGGCGGGTAGTTGCAGATCGTTTTCGGCGACTTTGAGCGCTGTCGGCAAAGTGGCGTTCGAAGAAGAGGTGCTGAACGCGATCAATGCCGCTTCCTGGACGCTGCGCAGGAAAACGCCGGGCGCGAGATCGCCGCGCATCCACACTACCACGAAGAAGGTGATCCCGATCTGAAGCGCCAATGCCGTGATCACGACGATGATGTACGCGCTCAGGTAAACCAGCAGGTGCCAGCCGAGCATGACGGTCATGTCGAACACGAAGCAGGTTACGGCAAGCGGAGCGAAGCGGGTGACCAGCGCTAGCGTCTCCATGCCGAGCACGAACAGCTTCTCGCATTGGGTATGAAGCCACTGGCGATTGCGCTTGCGCAGCAGCGGGAGCGCGGCGGCAACTGCACACGAGGCGATCACCATCAGCGTAAGTGCGCCGTTCGCGGAGTGCAGGTCCGGCGCCAGGTTCCTCAAGGTATGGGGGAAGTGCGGAACGTGCATCGAGAGCAGCCCGTGGCCGATCTCCGGTGGAATCCCGTCGCCGGGTCTGAACAGGTTTGCCATCGCAAGACCGATCAGCGCTGCCGATGCGGAGACTGCCAGCATATAGGCCAGAGTGGTCATCAGCAGGCCCGGCATGCCGGCCTCGCCGCGCATACGCGACACGCCGCCGATGATCGCGGAAAACAGCAGCGGAATGATCAGCACGAACAGCGTGCCGAGGAAAAGCTGCTCGACAGGCCGAACGATCCAGGTCAGCACCCGCAGCACCAACTCGTGGTTTGGAGTGAACACCTTCACCAAAGTGCCGGTGCCTGCGCCGAGCACGAAGCCGGCCAGCAATACCATGTGGGGGCGTAACCGCAGTCGATTGGTTGCAGGCACTGCTCGCGGCGCCGCTGCGGAGCCAAGGGCTCCGGTTGCAGTTGTGAGCAGGCGCGGCAAAGATCTGGATTCCTGGGAATGCCTCATCTGGCGATCGTTCCCCCATGGAGAGCCACATCGGCTCCCTATCCAGCAGAGGAGAGGAGCCACTGGCGGGAATGGAACCTTGGCTTGCTGCATCAACCCTGTCAGCAAGCTGTCATCTGCGGAACTGTCTCTAAATTTACCTGAGGCACAGTTGGCGGATGGCTCGTGACCGGGTGGAATGTCACTATGGCCTTCGTCCCGCGACCTCCGGCACCAGGTGCCAATACAGCGCGCGCCCCGATCCGCTCGCCCAAAGCTCGCACGATCGCAAGGCCAAGCCCGCTTCCGGGCGGAGCATCCGCGCCCGGTGCGCGATAGAAGCGGTCCCAGACCTTCTCCTGGTCGCTTGGAGCGATACCGGGCCCGTCGTCCTCGATCTCGATCACTGGAGCGTCCCTGCGGATCAGAACCCGCACGGTCACTGCCCCATCGGGCCGGCTATAGCGAATGGCGTTGTCCAGCAGATTGCCGATCATCTCGGCCACCAGCATCTCGTCGCCCAGCGCGTGGATTGCCGGTTCAGCGGTTTCGTAGCCGACGTCCATGCGGCGGGCGTCAGGCAGCGTCACGCGGGCCGCCACGATGTTGGCGGCGAGCGCCGTGAGGTCGAAAGACGTGAGTTGCACAGCCCCCTCAGGCTGTTCGTCCATGCAGGCCAGCGCGATGAGCTGGGCGAGGAGATGATCGAGCGACTCGACTGCAGCGATGATGTCGGCGAGGGCAGTTGCACCCTGCAGCGTCGCCGGGCCGTCCCGGGCGAGCACATCGGCGTGAACCCGCACGATCGTGAGCGGGGTGCGCAACTGGTGCGAGGCGTTGGCGGTGAACTGGCGCAGCGACTGAGTGGCCCGTTCGGTGCGCGCCATCAGGTCGTTAAAGGCATTGGCCAGCAGGCGTGCCTCCAGCGGGTCCCGTTCGGCCAGCGCGACCCTCACATTGGGTCGCGCATCGCGCCGAGCGGCATCGATCTGCGCGGTCAGCGAGGCGAACGGCGCCAGACCTCAGGTGACCGCACCGTAGAACAGCAGCAGCGCGATCATCAGGATCAGTACGCCTGCGCCAGCGACGCGCATGTAGTACGTTTGCTCGAACGCGCGCCGGTCATCGAGATAGTCGGCGGCCTGGATCAGGATCGAAGGTCCTCCAGGATCCAGCCGGCGGACCTCTGCGGCGATGCGAAGGGCACGCCCGCCGAACGAGGCCTCTCGCAAATAGGCTGGCTGGATCACGCCCACGTCGGCGTGATCGGCCAGCCTGGCATAGGTGAAAGGTGCTTCGCGGTAGCTGCTGGGAAAGCGGGGCGGCTCGTGCCATGGCGCGGTGCTGCCGGGCGCGGCGGCATAGTCGGGCGGCAAGGGCAGATCCGCCGACCCGGCGAGCAGCCGGGCCCCCTCGTGGATGCTGTAGAGAGGATGAGCCGCGGAGCGGCTTCGCAGGAGGTCCACGGCGACAGGCAGCATCTCGCCGCGCACCCTGGCATCCACTTCCACCGCTTCGGCGAGCGTTCTGGCTGCCCCGACCAGGGCTCGGTCGGCGGCGATGGAGATCGTGCGGTAGATCATCCAGCAGGTGATCCCACCGAAGGTGAGCGCAAGCGCCACTAAGGGCATCATGACCGCCGCCGTCAACCTGGCGCGTAGCGACCTCATATCCTGCTGGTTCTCACCGGTGCTTCACCGTGAGTGATGCCGGTTTCCTCAGCCACCTTCCAGCATGTACCCCAGGCCGCGGACGGTGCGGATCGTCGGGCCGTGCGGCGTCAACTTGCGGCGGAGGCGTCCGACATAGACGTCGAGCGCGTTGGGTGCGACCGCATCGGCGAAGTTGAAGACCTCGGCGGTGAGGCACTCGCGCGTCACAACCTTGCCGGGGCGCCCCATCAGTGTTTCGAGCACGGCCATCTCGCGCCTTCGCAGGTCCACGACAGACTCGTTCAGCGCTACCGTCCGGGTCGAGCGATCAAGGCTCAGCGAGCCGACCCGCAGTACCGGATCCGGCGTGCCGAGAGCACGGCGGATCAGCGCCCGGGCACGCGACTGGAGCTCGCGTGGGTGGAACGGCTTGGACAAGTAATCGTCCGCTCCCCGGTCCAGCCCCTCGATCCTGTCGTTAACCGCGCGGCGCGCGGTGAGGATCAGGATCGGCGCTTGAACTTCACGCCGCCGCAAGGCGCTGAGCACCTCGAGGCCATCCATGTCTGGAAGGCCAAGGTCAAGGATGATGAGATTGTAAGGCTCACTCACGGCAACCCCAATCGCCTCCTCGCCCGAGGATACGCAATCGAGTGCGAACCCGGCCGTCGCCATCAGAGCTTCCATTCCGCGCGCAAGGCTGCGGTCGTCTTCCACGATTAGGACACGCAACAACTCACTCCCCGTACCGAGTTGCGGCATCTCTCCCAGCAGCCGTCCAGCCCGACGCGTCGCCGGTCGAACGTCGATCTTATTGATTCGACACTATTTCATCTGCAACCTGTCATCAATCTGTCGCCGGCGCACGCATTCTTTTTGTGCACCCGCTAACAATGACAGCTTGGTGACAGGTGGTCCAACCTAGCCATTGGACATGAGCACAGAGTTGGCTCGTATATAAGCCTACAGAAACGGTGCGCAGTTCTGCCTAGAGATCTCGCGAGCGAGCGAGATAGACATAAGTTATATCGGCGGCTGCAACGATCGTAGAGATCAAAGTGCCAATAAGCACATCGGGAGGGGAGAAGAGGCCGGGGTTGTTTCGATCATAGTTGGGGGTCGCTCGATATGAATTACAAAGATTCAGCTTCTATCATTGCTCTTGGCTTCGCGATCGGGATTTCGGTTCAAGCGAACCGTGCAGCTGCACAGGTTGCGCCTCCCGCTGTAGCAGCTGAAGCGGCTGCCGCTGGCGCGGAAGAGGGCGGGGAGGCTATTATCGTCACCGGTACTCGCACGATCGGCATGCGAGCAGCCGATAGCCCGGCGCCGGTGCAGATCCTGACAACGACCAACCTTCAAGCGACCGGGTCGCCCGACGTCATGCAGTCGCTGGCGCAGAACCTGCCCTCGATCCAGGCACAATCATTCGGCGGCGATCTTCAGGCGCACAACTTGCAGATCAAGCTTCGCGGGCTGAGCCCCAACCACACGCTGATCCTGGTCAACGGGAAGCGCCGGCACGGCACCGCAAATCTGTCCATCGCCGGCGGTCCCTACGGTGGCAGCGCGGCGCCCGACATCAGCTTCATCCCGCCGAACGCCATCGACCACATCGAAGTGCTGCAAGATGGCGCAGCGGCGCAATACGGTACCGATGCCATCGCCGGCGTCATCAACATCATCCTCAAGAACCGCGATCAGGGCGGCGAAATTACCGCGACCGCCGGCCAATACATGGACGAGGGCGGTGACACTTACAGCGTGAGCGCCAACGTCGGCTTCCCACCCATCGAAGACTCGTATTTCAACTTCTCACTGCAGAAGAAGAAGAAGGGTTTCAGCTTCCGCGGCGACGTCGATCCGCGAGTCTACGGCAACAACTCGGTGGCCGCTGCCAACTTGGCTAGGTATCCCGGCACCACGAGCGCAGACGACTATCCCTACGTCAACCGCATCATGGGCGATCCCGAGATCGAGCAGACTGTGGCAATGTACAACGCGGGCTACCACTTCGGCGACTTCGAACTCTACAGCTTCGGTAGCTATGGCCACAAATACGCCCATGCTTACGAGAACTATCGCACTCCGGGCATCGTCGTCAGTGCTGCGGGCGTGCCTCTCTATCCGAGCGGCTTCGCTCCGCTCGAGGCCATCCACGAGACCGACTATGCCTTCACTGGTGGCTTGAAGGGAACCTTTGGCGAACTCGGGTTCGATCTCGCGTCGACGTATGGGCGGGACGTCGTGAAAGTCTATGTCGAGAACTCGGCCAACGCATCGCTCTACAAAGACACGGGGTTCACTCCGACGAAAATCCAGAATGGTGACTTCAAGGCTGCGCAGTGGACCAACACGCTCGACTTGACGTACCCGCTCGAAATCGGCCTGTCGGATCCCGTGAACATTGCCGGTGGATTGGAGTGGCGGCGAGACTCCTACGGCATCGTCGATGGTGACCCTGCTTCGTACTACGGCAGCGGCGCACAATCGTTCTTCGGCTATAGTCCCGAGAACGCCGGCAATTACCACCGCACCAACTTCTCCCAATATCTCGATGTTTCGCTGAAGCCGACGCCAGAATGGCTGATCGATGGCGCGGTGCGGCACGAGCACTATGGCGACTTCGGCGATACGACTGTCTTCAAGCTGACCAGCCGATACGATATCACTCCAGCGTTCGCCGTCCGCGGTACCGTGTCCACCGGCTTCCGCGCGCCGACTTTGGCCGAGGGTCACTACTCAGGGATCAACGTCGGCCCCAATTCGGTCAGCGGCGTGCTCCCGGCCAACTCGGCAGCGGCAGCCACACTCGGCTTCGGCGGTCTCAAGCCTGAGAAATCCACTAACATCAGCACCGGCGTCGTCTTCAATCCCAGTCCGCGCTTGTCGTTCACGCTGGATGCCTACTGGATTGAAATCCGGGGCCGGATCCTGATCACCAGCTCGTTCTACGGTTTCAACGGCAAGTACTGCCCCCAGGACTACGCCGGCACCAACCGATCGGCCTGTGTCGCCTACAATGCCGACAACTACGCGATCTACAACCAGCAGCCGGTCTACGATGCTGTGTCCTCCGCTCTCGGAGGCGAGATCCCGAGCTACGTGCTCACCACCAATGGCCAGCGCAACATCGACGGCACAGTCGGCATCCAGACTTTCGCCAATGGTGCGGACATGCGCACCCGCGGTGTCGACTTCACTGCCAACTACAACATTCCCGCACATTTCGGCACGTTAGACCTGATGTTCATCGCCAACTACAACGAGAACAAGGTCAAGAGCATCTCGGGCCTTCCTGCCGCGCTCTACACCAGCACCATCAACCCCACCGCGACGGCCATCATCAACCGGTACACCGTCTGGCAGCTGGAGAAGAGCACGCCCAAGTTCCGTGCGACCTTCAACGCGCACCTCGAAGCCGAACGCTTCAGCGTGAACCTGCGTGAGAGCTACTTCACCAAGGTCTCGGCCCTGGAGACGACGCCAGGCAACAGCCCGCTTGCGGGTGCTGATCTGGCGGTGCCGGTCAAAGCGGCATTCCTCACCGATCTTGAGCTTGGCTACAAGCTGACCGAAGGGCTGAAGCTCAGCATAGGTGCGAACAACCTGTTCAACAAGTACCCGACCAAGAGATCCGAGGCCAACTTCCGTGCAGCCCAGCTGGCTTCCGGATCTTCGAGTTACTCGAGCAACCTCTATCCTACTATATCGCCCTACGGCATCAACGGAGGATACTACTACGGCCGTATTAACATGAATTTCTGAGCCTGACGGACTGGGCGCCGCCTTCAGATCGGGGGCGGCGCCGCTTTTTCATGGTCCGGACTGTATGAGAAGAAAGCGGAGTAATCCTTGTGTTTGCATCTTCGATGGATTGGCTGCTCCCTGTCGTGGGATTGTTGGTGGCTGGACTTGGCGCCGGGTTCGCGGGGGGCGTGTTCGGCATCGGCGGCGGCTTCGTCGTAGTGCCTGCTCTGCTCGTCATGTTGCCGCTGCTGGGAGGCGACAAGAGCCAGTACGCGCACGTGGCGATCGGCACCTCCGCCGCGACCATCATCGTCACCTCGATCCGCTCGGTCCTCAGTCACCACAAGCGTGGCTCGGTGGACTTCGAGATACTCAAGACCTGGGCGCCCTGGATTATCGCGGGCGATGGCATCGGCGTGCTGCTTGCCAGCCATGTGAACGGCCAGGTGCTGACCATGATCTTCGCGACGGGCGTGCTGCTGATGTCGCTCAACTTCCTGATCCCACAACTCGGCGACAAAGTCCTGACCGACCAGATGCCGACCGGCGTCATGCGGGTTGGCATCGCCGGCGGTCTGGGTACGTTTTCATCGCTGCTGGGCATCGGTGGCGGAACCATCGCAATCATGGTCATGACGCTGTGCGGCCGCTCCATCCACCGCGCAGTGGGCACCGCCTCTGGCGTCGGGACGCTGATCGCCATCCCCAGTGCGATCGGCTTCGCTTTGATCGGGCTGCATGATCACGGACTACCCTGGGGATCGGTGGGCTTCGTCAACATGCCCGCCGCGGTGGCGATCGGATCGATGTCGATCCTGTCCGCTCCGCTGGGCGTGGCTGCCGCCCACGCGCTCGAGCCTCGCATGCTGAAGCGCATATTTGGTATCTACCTCATCGTCATCGCCGTGGTCATGTTCCGCAACGCGACGAAGACCTGAGCTTCAACCCGCACCAACCTTGTCCGCAGACTGTACGTCCCTTTTCCCAAGGAGTTCACCAATGGCAGACATCGACGTTCTCGAACCCGCCCTCTCCGCTGACGCCCAGGAGGATCTGCTCACCCGCGGCTACTCGCGGCGCCATCTCGGCCGCATCGCCGCATTGCTCGGCGGCGGCATAGCTGCCGCGCAAGTCGCGGGCCCCGCATTGGCGCAGCAGTCGGCGAAGGCTGTGGCAGGCGCGGTGCGCATCGGCTCCAACGAGTGCTGGACCGGACCGCTGCGTCCGGGGGCTGAAGCTGCGATGATGATCGTCTCGCAGGGCAACCGTTACGAGCCGGACAACGAGCATGCCAAGCTGTTCGCGGCCGTGTCCCAGGTCGAGGGAGTTCCGGTAGACGCGTTACTGCCTGGCCCGGCTCGAGCGACCCGCTCAACCGCACCACGATCACCTTTGCCTCGCCAAGCCGCGGTATCGTAACCGCCGACCCGACTTACGAGCAGATCTGGCGCACGGGCGCCTGGCTCGGTGCGAAGGTGACCAAGGTGCCCCTGACCAGCGACTATCGCCACGACGTCAAGGCGATGCTGGCCGCCGACCCGAACGCGGGGCTCTACTACGTCTGTTCGCCCAACAACCCGACCGGTACCCTGACGCCGATCCAGGACATCGTCTGGCTGGCGGACAACAAGCCGAAGGACGCGATCCTGCTCGTCGACGAGGCGTACATCCACTTCGCCGATGCGCCCAACGCGGCGAAGCTGGCGGGCACACGCGATGATGTCATCGTGATGCGGACGTTCTCCAAGCTGTTCGGCATGGCGGGCATGCGCCTCGGCCTGACGATCGCATCGCCTGCCATCATGGAGAAGATGATGCGCTACGACGGACAGCAGGTCACCAACATGCTGCCGATGACCGCCGTTGCTTGTGGCACCGCGTCGCTCCCCCAAGCCGCCCTCATCAAGCAGCGCCGCGACGAGATGATCCGGGTGCGCGAGAAGACCATCGCGCACGTCAAGAAGCGGGGCCTGGACGTGCTTCCCGGGAGCAACGCGAACATGTTCATGGTCGACTGGAAGGGCAAGGAGCCCAAGGCGATGATGGCCGCGCTTCTGGCTAACGGCGTTCAGATCGGCCGGTCGTGGCCTTCGGTGCCGACGATGTCACGCGTGACGGTGGGCTCGGCAGAGGAGATGGAGAAGTTCTGCCTCGCTTTCGATAAGGTCGTGATGGCCTGAGGGAGTACGCTGTTTCGGCGCCGGGTTCCACCGCGGAGGCGGTACCCGGCCTCGGGCAGATTGGGTGCTGCCGGGCGGGCGTGCGAATCTCGCCAGCTCTTTGCACAGAGTTGCTTGGCCATGCACGGTCGCCGGCCGCCCTCATCAAAGACCTGTTCGCTGGGTGGCCGCGATATGACAGTTCAACGACAGGTTGGGCGTGCATATCAAGCCAATAAGTTCGAATAGAAGCACTGATTTATCGTCCAGGATAATATTCAACAGTATAAAGCATCGAAAAATATTATGTCGCGCAAGAAGGCCTAATAACTTCCGCGCAAGGTTGCAGCGCTCATAGTGCCGCACCGATGAGTGAGGATGCAGGATCGTGCCCGATCGACCGAAGCCGTTGTGGATCTTCGGCATCAGACAGGGGGCTTGAATGATCCTATCCGATAGTTCCTACCGCGTTCTTGCCGCGATGATCGCAGGTGCCGGCGGTCTGGCTTCTTCACCAGACGTTCAGGCGCAATCGGCGCCCGCGGCACCAACTGCGATGATTGCCGCAGAAGCCGCTGGAGCTGGGGACGAAGATGCCGGCGGCGTCGGAGGCGATGCAATCATTGTCACCGGCACGCGCACCACCAATCGCACGGTCACCGAGAGCATCGCTCCCATCGACGTGCTGACGCGTGGGGATTTGCAGACTTCGGGCAAGCAGTCGACCCGAGATCTGTTGGGCACGCTCACGCCTTCGATCAGCGTCTCCAATAGCGGTGCGGGTGCCAGCTTTGCGGTGAAGACGCTGTCCCTGCGCGGACTTGCGGGTGATCAGGTGCTGGTGCTGGTCAATGGCAAGCGGCGGCACAACACTGCGAACATCTTCATCAACGGCACCACCCAGAACGGCCAGTCGCCGCCAGACCTCGACCTGATCCCGTCCACTGCGATCGAACGCATCGAGATCTTGCGCGACGGCGCGTCGGCGCAATACGGATCCGACGCGATCGCCGGTGTTATCAACATCATCCTACGCGACGACGCCCGGTTCGGCGCATCGGTGCTGGGTGGTGCCACGGCGAAGGGTGACGGCGAGCAGGGGCGCTTCCAGGCGGACGGTGGTTTCGCCCTTGGTGCCGGATCGCTGCACTTGGCAGCTGACGTCTACTCGCAGGCCCGTACGATCAGGGGTGGGCCGTTCGTCGGGCGGCTCTACTTTCCCGGAGATCCGCGCGAGGCGACGGCCGACCGCGACGTCAATAAACCCGGCCAGCCATCGGTTTCCGGCGCAAGCTTCTCGTACGACTTCAAGATGCCGCTGGGCGAGGGCGCCGAAGTCTACAGCTTCGGCACTTACGGCACTCGCCATGCGCAATCGTGGCTGACTTACCGTCAGCCATCTTCGACCAACAACATCGTGGAGGTCTACCCGGAAGGCTACAGCCCCAACCTCCACTTGCGCGACGAGGACTTCCAGGTCGGCGCGGGCATACGCGGTGAGATCGGCGGCTTCGCTCGCTACGACCTGTCGAGCAGCTATGCGCGCGACAAGGTCCGGTTCGAGGAGACCACCGCGTTGAACGCTTCGCTCGGGCCGGCAAGCCCCACGGGCTTCTACGTGGGCAGCCTGCGTTCGACCGAGTGGCTGACCAACCTGGACCTGACGAAAGAAGTCGACTTCGGGCTCGTCGAGCCGCTGTCGATCGCGGTCGGTGCCGAGTACCGCGAAGACAAGTTCTCGATCCTGGCAGGCGAACCTGCGTCCTACATCGATGGGGGATACCGCTCGACGACGGGTCCCCTGGCGAACACGATCCGCACTGCCGGCTCGCAAGGGGTGACCGGGTTCCCGCTGAGCGCCGCAGGTAGCTGGAAGCGCAGCAACTGGAGCGCCTACATCAACCTGGAACAGAAGATCGTGACCGGGGTGGAAGTGGCGCTCGCTGGCCGACACGAAGATTATTCGGACTTCGGCACGACGGACACCGGAAAGGCATCGCTGCGCATCGAGCCGATCTCCGGCCTTGCCTTCCGCGGCACGGTCAGCACCGGCTTCCGCGCACCCACGCTGCAGCAGCAGCACTATGCCTCGTCGAGCACGATCGGAGTGCTGTTGCCCGGCGCCACGGCAACGATCCTGGCGCCGGTCCGCACGCTGCCGGTCGATGATCCTGCTGCCGTTGCCTGGGGATCGGCGCCGCTCAAGCCGGAGACCTCGACGAACTATTCGGCCGGTCTGGTCTTCACCATGGTGCCCAGGCTCAACGTCACCGTCGACGCCTATCAGATCGACATCGACGACCGCATCCTCCTCTCGGGTACCCTGACAGGCGCGGCAAGCGGCGCGGGCACTTACAACGCGCTCGGGACCTTGCTCCTCAATGCCGGTCTGAACCCGGTGCAAAGCGGGTTCTTCTTCTCCAATGCTGCCAGTACGCGCACGCGCGGCCTAGACGTAGTGGCGACCTACCGCGCCGACCTCGGCGATGCCGGGACGGCGACGCTGAGCCTTTCGGCCAACTTCAACAAGACCAAGTTTACGCGTCTGGAAGTGCCGCCGCAGCTCGAAGCGATCGGCGTGCAGTTGATCGACCGCGCTCGCCAGGGCGACTTCACCAAGGGAACGCCGCGCAACAAGCAGATCGCGAACTTGTTTTGGAGCAAAGGTGGCTTCTCCGCAAATTTGCGTGCGACGCGCTATGGCGAAGTGACGCAAGTCGCGGCGGCGCGCGCGGCCGACGGAATCTTCCATGACGATACGATCAAGCCCAAGGTGATCCTCGACCTCGAGCTCTCCGCAGAGGTGCGCGAAGGCGTCAAGCTTTCGGTCGGCGCGAACAACCTGCTCGACACTTACCCGACGATCCTGGACCCGGTGAACCAGGGAACGACCGGATTTGCCCTCTACAACGCCTACTCGCCCTACGGGATCAGCGGCGGGTTCTACTACGGTAAGCTCAGCTTTTCGTTCTGAGCGCATGGCCGGACATAAGCACCAGCATACAGGAGTGACGATGAAGAGCCACTGGTTGGGCGCTTGCCTTGCGGCCACTGCGATTGGTTTGGCAACCGGCGGGGCAAAGGCGCAGGACGGCGCCCTCGTGCCCCCAGAAAAGGCGGAGGTGGTCGGCTTCGATGTCGACGAGGGCACGTCGATGGCTGTCGCCGTCTCTCCCGATGGCAAGCTCCTGGCGATCGACCTGCAGGGAAGCCTCTGGATGGTGCCTGCCAAAGGTGGTACCGCGCGCCGGATCACTGACTACTATAACGATGCGCACCAGCCGGTCTTCTCACCCGACGGCAAGACCGTGGTCTACTTCGCCTATCGCGACGGCGGTTTCGACTTGTGGGCAATGAATGTCGACGGCAGCGGACGCCGCAAGCTGACCAACGGCGTTGGCGATGATCGCGAGCCGGTCTTTTCGCCCGATGGACGCATGATCGCCTTTGCGTCCGATCGCACAGGTGGGACCCCCGCCAGTTACAATATCTGGACGCTCGATATCGCCTCAGGCGCCTTGCGCCAAGTGAGCCATGGTCCCGAGGAAGACCGCATGCCGACCTGGTCCCCCGACGGCACTCAGATCGCCTTCACTGCCCTCGATAGTCATGGGGGAGAGTTGCGGGCAGTCACGCTTGTCAGCGGCGAGGTTCGCACCTTGCGCAAGGTAATCGGTAAGCCCGACGCGCCTTCGTGGGGCCCGAAGGGTCAACTCGCCTACGTCGTATCTACTCCGTCGAGCAGTACGCTGGAGATCGATGGTCAGCCGGTCTCGGGAAGCGAGAACGTCTTCCCGTTCCGCGTGTCTTGGCTGCGCGATGGTTCGGGCTACTACTACGTGTCTGACGGCAAGATCCGTCGGCGCGCCGGCGCGAAGCTGTCGACAGTGCCGTTCTCCGCGCATCTTGAAGTCACTCGGCCCGAGTACGTCCGTGCAAAGCGCGACTTCGACAGCACGGCGCCACGCAAGGCACTCGGTGTTCTCAATCCGACGATTTCGCCCGACGGCAGCCAGATCGCCTTTGTTGCGCTGAACGACCTCTACGTTGTGTCAAGTCGGGGCGGCAAGCCCACCAACCTGACACGCGACCTGGCGATCGATGCAGACCCGGCCTGGTCGCCCGATGGCAAGCGCATCGTCTACACGTCCGACAAGGGCGGAGGCTTGCCGCAGCTGTGGATCCGTGATCTTGCAAGCGGCAAGGATCGACGCCTGACGTCGCTGGAGACCCAGCCGCTGAGCGCCGCCTGGTCGCCGGACGGCAAGACCATCGCGGCCCTCGACGTTGATGGCCGCTGGGGCGTCGCCGGGCTGGTCAAGATCGACGTAGCAAGCGGAGCAGTGGTCCGGCTGCAGCCCTCGCTTACCCAGCCAGGCAAGCCGAGCTGGTCGGCGGACGGCCGCTACCTGGCACTCAGCCTTTCGCAACCCGCCTCCGCGAGCTTCCGCGAAGGTACCAACCAGATCTGGGTCGTGCCCGCCGACGGCAAGGAGAAGCCTTTCTGGCAAGTCCCGCTGCCGCAGCCGTCCATTGACACGCGGGCAGGAGACGGGCCGGCCTGGTCGCCCGACGGCACGCGCATGGCCGCGGTCTATGGTGGCGAGTTGAACATCTGGCCAGTGGGGCGACAGGGCGAAGGCTTGGGCCCACCACGCGTCTACACCAAAGAGATCAGCTATTTCCCGACCTGGACGGCGGATTCTCGCACCGTGCTTTATCAGGCCGCGGACAAGCTCAAGACAGTGGACGTCGACACCGGCACAACGCGTGAGGTGCCGCTGGACCTGACTTACGTGCTGGCCAAGCCGGTCGGCCGCACGGTGATCCACGCCGGCGGCCTGGTCGATGCGGTCCACGATGTCAACCAGCGGGACAAGGATATCGTGCTTGCGGGCAACCGCATCGAGCTGATCGCCGACCACGACGCAGCGCGCTGCACCGCGCACTTCACGTGTGTGGACGCGACCGGTTTGACAGCCATCCCGGGCCTGATCGAGCATCATGCCCATGCGCAGAAGGACTTCGGCGCCAACCTCTACCGCGCCTGGCTCGCCTACGGCATCACGACAGTGCGCGATCCCGGGACGCAGCCCTACGATGGCGTGGAGAACCGAGAAGCGGCCGACTCTGGAGCGCGTCTGTTGCCACGCATCTTTTCGGGCAGTCCGCTCTACGAATGGCAGCGTGTGTTTTACAAGATGGGCATTGCGGTTGCAGGACCGGCTCACCTCGAACGTGAGATCGCGCGTGCCGAGGCACTGCGTTACGATCTGCTTAAGAGCTACGTGCGCATGCCCGACGTCTATCAGCGGCGGCTGGTTGAGGCGGCGCACGAGATGGGCGTGCCAGTCACCACGCACGAGGTGTTTCCGGCCGTGTTCACCGGCGTCGATGCGACCGAGCACATGGGGGCAACGAGCCGCCGCGGCTACTCGATGAAGCAGGGGCCGCAAGGGCGATCCTACAAGGACGCCATCCAGCTTTTCAACCAGAGCCGTCATACCGTCACTCCCACCAACTTCGGGGCGCTGACGAACCTCCTGGCGGCGCACCCCCGGTTTCGCGCCGATCCCCGGCTCTCGCTCTATCCGACCTGGGCGCGTGAAACCGTTACCAAGGACGATGGCATGAGCCGGATGATCGGGACCATGATCGAAGGCCAGAACCGGGCGATCAAGGCTCTGTTCGAGGGCGGAGCGCGCATAACCGCCGGGACCGACACCATGATAGCAATCAACCTCTATGCCGAGATCGCGTCCTATGTGGATGCGGGGCTCACGCCGTTCCAGGCGTTGCAGACCGCCACAATCCTGCCGGCGCAGGACCTGAACCTCGACGCGGGCTCGCTAGAAGCGGGCAAGCTGGCCGATATCGTCCTGGTCAAGGGCGACCCGCGCGAGGATATAGCCGCAATCTACGACGTCCAGATGGTGATTGCAAATGGACGAACTCTGGAGGTGAGTAAGTTGCTGGGGAGTTCGCGCGAGAACCGCTAGAGTGATGGTTCTAGATGTTAAGCCGTACGAGCGGAGCTACAGCGTTTGGAAGCTTCGGCCACGCAGTTCGCGAAGCGGTCCGAGGGCCAACGAGCTGGCACAATAGTGACAACCCGCCACGAATTGGCCAATGCCCAGCAGACGCGGGCAGGCCTGGGCGCAAGGCGGAATGTCGGCTTATTGTCGAAGTACGACGTTCACCAGTGCCCGCAGGAATGACTGCAAAGTCCCACTTAGCGTCTTTCCGCGGTGGCCGAGCTGGGGGCCCCGAAGAGCACCGTAGCGCACATGAACGGGCGGCAGAAGTTGGGGAGCGAGAAGGACGGTCTAAATGGCGGGTTGTGGGTCTCGGTGGAACCGAGCAGGGGAGGGCGCCTACTCGGTTGCCGCCCGAAAGCTGCCAGGCTGCTCACGCCCGGTAGCGGTCACTTCGATCCTCTGTCATGATAGCTCGATGAGAGCAGGCCTCATTCATTTGCTAGCGTGCATCGCAATCGCGGCTCCTGTGCTTGCCCAGTCAACCAGTCCCAAACACATGCAAGCTGGTGCTCCGTCTGGTGAAATGAGTTCTTTCGATGAACAGTGTGCAGCCGTAGATCGTAGCTTAACCGGCGACTTCTCTGATATCGAAGACTGCCGCGTAAAAAGAGGCGCGAGCGATCGACGACTTCTCGAAATTGCAACTCGTGCAAATAGTGAACCAGTAGAGGAAGCGAGGAAAGCTGCCAACTCGGGCGACTTTCGCTTTGTAGCTGAAGGTGCGGGCGCTCCGTTCACGCCTCGTATTTATGGTTTGTCCTGCTGGCCTACAATCCTGACCGCGGATTATAGACGCATGGTTCGCGCACTATACTACACTCCTGATGCTGCAACGGGTCCATTTCAACAGTACGCGGATCGACATCGCTCATTTGGATTGAAGTTCAATGCTGTGCTGCTGTCAGACAGACGGTCACCATTTAGGTCTAGATGCCACAAGGTCGCTCGTGCACAAGAGATCGACCCACGCCCGATAGAGCTCTATCACATCAATCGTTGACAGCCGGCTCCAACGAGAAAGCGGACTGTCTGCTTACGCCGACGTTGCAGCGAATTGATTGCGCGTGTAACTCATCGCAATGCTATTTGTTTTAGCGCTTGCTTTGGCACCTATGCCGCAAAACATCGCCGCAGCCGATTTGTTCGGCAAATCATGGCAGGTGCCTAAGGACCTTTTCTACTTGGCGGCGGCACCGAGCGGCACAATGTTTTGTGACAAGGCGCAGAAGCGCCGACAGACGGCGGCATTCGATAGGCGGTTTGGCAAGCGCTTCAACAAATTGGTTTCCGTTGTTCGCATGCGTGATGGGCTGGGCTGGTCCGCTGAGGACGTGATGGTCACACCCTGCTACGTGCCGACACCGCAGCGTGCCGCGCAATTACTCGACGAATTTGAAGGTCAGCTACGCGCATTTGAAGAGCGTTTTGGTTTGCCTCACAACGTCCCCTGACCACCCGACCTCGCCCTTTTGCTGTCGAGCTATGCCTGCCGAGAGCTGCCGTCCGTTCAGCTGAACGAATGGGCGAAGTTGGGACGGGAAAAGGGCGCGTTGAGTGACCGCCACTGGGTCTCGGCAGTGGAGGCTAGGAGAGTCGGCTCGCGACCAAGACGCGTCGTTCGCCGGTCTTATCTTTCAACGACGGCTTCCGCGAAAACCTGCTGCTCGGTCGGTGTGAAACCGTCTGGCAAAAATGCGCCCGATCTCGGCCGTTCTGCATCGATGATTGGCTGCCAAGCTTTCCCAGCCGTCACCAAGGGATAAGTCCACTGAAGATTGAGCGGGGAGACAACATGGGCGGGTTCAGCTCGGCATTGATGAGGACGCGTTTGCCGGCCCGCATCTGGGTCACGGGCTAGGCCAACTCGGCGGTCGGCTCGCGACGGTCGGGATCGAGATCCGCCTGGTCGGTGATTTCGACGGACGACGCGGAGGCGATCGCCGAAACGCTAGCGGCGCTGCGAACCGCGCCGATTGATGCAGACAAGAGGTCGCGCCTTTTGGCCGCAAGCGGCGCACGCATTGACTGCAGGCGCGCACAGGGATTTACTCTTGCGATCGAGGCGCCTCCTTTTTGAGCAGAGATCATTCCCCGTGGGATACGAAAAGAGCCGCGTAACGTTGCTGCACGGGTCGGGCCTGGCCTGCGGGCGGGGCTTCGTCGTCGATGCGCGCCATGTGGTCACTTGCGTCCATGTGGTGGGTTACGCCCGCGAAGAACAGCCGACGCGCATCCGTCTGGGCGCGGCCGTCTCGATCCGCAGCGACAGCAGCGACCTGATTGCATGCACTGTCGCCCGCGCCGGCGGGCCGGGTAACTGGTCCGACATCTGCATCCTCGAACGCGCGGACGGCGGGACCTTCGCCGCGGAAGAGATCGCCCGCTGGTCGCTTGCGAAGCCGGGGATGACCTTCTCTGGCCTGGGCGCCAGCGCCAAGGTCTCGTCGGGGGTGCCAATCTACGGCACGATCGTCGCGATCGGCGATCATTCGGAGACGCTGATCATCACCGCCGAGAACCTCGACACGCGCATTGAGCCCGGCTGCTCGGGCGCGGCGGTGTTCGGCGTGCCAAGCGGCGCGGTACTCGGCATGGTCGCGACATACCAGCAGGAGCGCACCGGCACGCTGATCGCCGCGCAGACGATCGCCGAGTACTGGGAGGCGTTCGAGCAGGAAAAGCCGCCGCAGCCGGTTAGCTTCCCCTCCCTCTCGGCACCGCGCCCGCCCGCGCTCGCCGCGCTGCCGCGGTTCGAAACGATGATCGGCGAGATCGACCGCATCCCGCAGAGGAACGGCCTAGTAAACGCGCTGTCCGATCGCAACCTGTTCCGCAAGGGCGGTATCGTCATTACCAGCATCGCCGGCTGCGAGCAGGACCTCCCGGACTTGTGCGCCGAGATGCTCCACCACGTCGCCTTTCAGCGCCTGATTGCCCGGATTGCGCCTGACACCGCCAAACGCGTGGAGCCTGTTCGAGGCCTGCTGCGCAACCTGCTGGACGACGATCCCGAGGAGGCAAGGCGCAATCTGCGCTCGCTGATCGCCACTGAGCTAAGCGTCGCGGGCGCGGGCCTCGGCGAGCTGCGCAAGGCCGTGGCTGCGACCATCGTGCCGCTGCCGATCGTGCTGGAGGCCCGCCCCGGCGACATGCCACGGGTCACGCCGGCGATCATCGCCGCCTGGGCCGACCTGATCGAGGATCTCGCGCGGCCGAGCAGGGACCAGCCGATTGCACTTTTCATTGTCGCCCGCGCGCCGGACGGGGGCGACCAGGCGACAGCCGCGATCCTCG
The DNA here is from genome assembly GCF_902506425.1 of Novosphingobium sp. 9U. Classification (NCBI taxonomy): domain Bacteria; kingdom Pseudomonadati; phylum Pseudomonadota; class Alphaproteobacteria; order Sphingomonadales; family Sphingomonadaceae; genus Novosphingobium; species Novosphingobium sp. 9U. The sequence goes on from NZ_LR732530.1 coordinate 21,140, forward strand.
CCCCGCCGGGCGAGGCACCCTATTTTGTGCCGCTCAAGGCGCTGACGCCGATCGTGCTTGACGATGTCGAGTTCTGGGCGCGAACGCGCTTCGGGAGCGACGAGGATGGGAAGCGCGTTTGCGAACACGTCACCGCCATTGTCAAACAGCGCGCGGCGGGGCGACCCGACTTCCGGCTGGGAGAGCTGAACGCGTGGCTGAGCGAGGGGGCGTGAGATGATTGGGCATGAGACAAGCGGGGACACCGAGTTCCTGGCGGTCGAGCAGAAGAATCCGTTACGGCTGGCCCCGGCGCTGTCCACCGCGTTTCCCAGGGACGCCAATTACCTGCCTGCCACGGGCCTGCGCGAGGCGTTTGACGCGGCGATGCTGCTGGGCATGCCCCTGCTGCTGACCGGCGAGCCCGGCACCGGCAAGACGCGCGCCGCGTTCTGGCTGCGCAGCCAGCTCGGCGCGCGGCTGCTGCGCCAGGACGTCAAGTCTACCAGCACCGGACGCGAACTACTTTACACGTTCGACGAAGTCGCGCGGTTCCGCGATGCTGGCAAGGAAGGGGTGAGGCGCGCGCTGATCGATTACGTGACGTTCAGCGCGCTGGGCGAGGCGATCATCCGCGCCGCCGGCCCGAACGCGGCTATCGAGCCGATCCGGAGGGACGCAAAGGTGAGCGACGAGGCGTTCGGGCGCGACGCCGCGGGGCTGACCGCCGCGGCGCTGCTCCCGGGCGACGCCCACTTCGCTTGGGCCGAACCCGAGCACAGCGTCGTGCTGGTGGACGAACTGGACAAGGCACCGCGCGACACGCCCAACGACCTCCTTGCCGAAGTCGAGACCATGGCGTTCGACGTCCCCGAACTCGGCGTGCGCATCGCCGCTGACCCCGCCCGGCGGCCGATCCTGGTCATCACCAGCAACTCCGAACGCGGGCTGCCCGATCCGTTCCTGCGCCGCTGCCTCTATTTCGACATCCCGCCGCCCGGAAAGGCGGACCTTGCCCGGATCGTCGCCATGTCGGTGGACGGCGTCGCTGCCGGCACGCCCCTGTTCGAGAGCTGCTGGCCGTTCTACGACGCCGTGCGCAACCTCGAAGGCATCCGCAAGCGTCCCGGAACCGCCGAGTTTCTCGCCTGGACCAGCTGCCTCGTCAACCACGCCCGCTTCACCCCAGGCGACGCGATCAGCAGCGAGCAGAGCGTCGTGGATCGGGTCGCCCCCACGATGGTCTGCCTGGTGAAGACGCAGGACGATCTCGCCGCGACGCGCCGCCTGCTCGAGGCGGGAACCTGGGGCGCGACCGGTGGCATCGCCGCGTGACCATTTCGCCGATGCCCGGCTGAGCGCCGAGGCGCAGGGGCTGTCGCCGGCCGAGCGTGTCCGGCTGGAGCAGCTGCTTCAAGCGCTGGCACTGCGGGGGATCGATGCGGGCGATCCGCGCGTGCCGCTCTACACCGCTCCGCTGATCGCGCGCAGACCGAAGACGCGCGCCGGCGCGGTTGCCGACCCCTCCGCCGGGTCGGGCGAGCCGGCCAAGATCGTGACCAATGTTGCGACCCAGCAGGGCGCGGCGCCAATTCCTGTCCTCATGCGCGTGCTGACTGCGCTGGCGCTGGCGCTCTGCCTGCTGCTCGCCGCCGACCACGACGCGCGCTTCGACGCGCCCGAGGCCAACCACCTGCCGCGGTTGATAGAACGACAGGCCATGCCCCCGCCGTCGCCCGGAGGAGCGAGCCCGGAGCGGACTGAGTACATCTACCCGCTGACCGGCTGGCTGTTCGCGCTGTTTGGCGGCGCCTTCTTCGCTGTCGAACTCGTTCGCAGGGTCCGCCCTTTGATTGAGCGTCGGCGGCGCCGCCGGCTGCGCCGCGACACCGACCGTCGGCCCGAGGCGGTGACGCAAGTCGCGGTACGCGAGGCGCAGGCGCGGCTGTTTGCCGACCCCGCGCTCGGCGGTGCGCTGCGCAAGCTGCGCCGTCACCGCGCGGTGCCCTCCACCCGGCTGGACGCGCGCGCCAGCATCCGCGCGACGATCGCCGCCGGCGCGATCCCGACGATGCGCTTCGCCCAGCGCCGGCTGAGCCCCGACTATCTGCTGGTGAGCGAGCGCGAGCGGCCGCAGGATCACCTCGGCGTGCTGGCGCAGAGCTGGTACGCGCGGCTGCTCGAAGCCGGCATCAGCTGCAGCCACTACGAGTTCTTCGGCGACCCCAACACCGTCCGTCCGGCCGACGCCGCCCCACCCGACGCCGAACCGCTCGATGTCGTGATCGGCCGTCATCCCGGCGCCGACCTGATGGTCCTGATGGAAGCGTACGACGCGATCCCCGTGGCCGGGACGACACCGCGCTGGCTGGAACGCGTGCAGCACGGCGCGGCGCCCTATCACCTGAACCCGCGCCCGCCCGCGAGCTGGGCGACGCCGGAGCTGCGGCTCGACGCGTTGGGCGTCAAGGGGTTCGCCGCCGACCCCGGCGGGGTCGCCGCGCTGGCCGACTGGATCGACCGCACGATCGACGAGGACGCGATTGACACGCCGGTGCGCGCGCCGGGCGAGCTCGACCTCGCCGCGTTCCTCGCCGAGCACCGCGCGATGCTGCTGTCCGCGGTGAAGCCGACCGACGCGCAGGTGGCGACGGTAGTCGACACGCTGCGCGCCTGGTTGGACAAGGACGCGTTCGACTGGCTCTGCGCGGTGGCCGTCTTTCCGATTGTCAACGTCGGCTTCACCCTATTCGCCGGCTGCGCGCTGAAGGACCGGCCGATGCTGACGCATGCCCGTTATCTCAGCCTGGCGCGGCTGCCGTGGCTGCGCGCCGGGACCATGCCCGACTGGCTGCGGCAGGCGCTGGCCGGCGCGATGACACCACGCATGGCCGCGCGCGCCGCCGCCACCGCCGCCGCGTTCCTGCTGCCGCCGCGCGGATCGGTCGCCGATGCCGCCGCGCTGGTCGAACTGCGCCGCGCCGCCGAGCAGCCGCGCGCCCGGGGCCGGCTCGCCCGCCGGCTCGAACTCGGCGGACATCCGGTGTTCAACGACCGCCTGCTGATCGAGGCTTTGAAGGGCGGCGACCCCGGCATACTCGGCGTTGCGCTGTCGGGCGAACCCGAGCCGCTGCCCGCGCCGACCTGGCGGCGGCCGGAAGTGCTCGCGGCCATCGGTGGCGTGCTGCTCATGCTCGCCCTGATCGTCACCGGCGACCCGCTGCAGATGCATCGGAAGCCGCTGTTCGGCCTGAAGATGCCCGAGATCCGGATCGGACCCGGCTATGCGCTGCCGCCCGAGACGCGCGATCCGGCGTCAGAGGTGACGGCCACGCCGACGCAGGAGCCCACAAACGACGGGTCCGATCCTTCTAATGAGGCAATCGACGTGGGGGTAGCGCCAACGCCCTCACCCTCACCGAGCGACGCGGCGGCGAGCGCGATCACGCTCTACATCCAGATCCCGAGCCAAAGCCTGCGAGCGCGCGCGAGTCAGATCGCCGCGGCGCTTGGGGGGCAGCGGATTGATGGGCTGCATCTGTCGATCCCGGCCGTCGAATACCGACCGAGCGAGTCGCCCAGAACCACACAGCTGCGGTGTTTCAGCTCAGTGTCATGCGGGCTCGCCGACCGAATTGCCATGCTGCTGGTAAAGCAGCAGCTCGACGTTCGAGTCGTGCTGTTCCGCCCTGCGGACCTGAGGAGCCTGCCGGCCTCGCCCGACACGCAGGTGGAGCTGTGGTTCGGCTCGGATCAGGCTTCCGCGGTCAACGCGCCCGATTTCCCCAAGTCCGCACCCGTCCCTATCGCGGGCCTGCAACAGCAATCAACGACTCCCCTCGACCGACCGTCACCGATCGGCCTTGCTCAGCGCACGACCGAACTGCCGCCACCGCAGCAGCAAATTCAGCAAGCACCCGCGGCACAGCAGGGGCAAGAGGTACTCGATTCTCTTAGTTTTGCATGTCCGCTTGATGCGGCGTCGGTGGTACGTCTCGGTTCGTTCCTCGACAGCCAGCCCAAGATCGCTCCGCGATACATAGGGGGCTTCCAGATCGACACGGACCTCGAGGCAGGCAGCGAGGCGGCCCGGACGTGCGAAAGCCAGCTTGAAGGCGTGCGCAAGACCTACATGGGCGAGAGCCGCAATACGGTGGAATTCGATTACTTCTGGAGCTCCGGCCGGGCTGTCGGCGCGATGATCCGGCGCATGGGCGCGGTCCGACCGGCGTCCAAATACTGATGCCTCAACCCGACGCGTAGACGCTGTAGGCGAGCCAGGTGAAATCGTTGTTGGTCTTGCACACCTCGCGCGCCTTGCGGACGGCGCCGGTCAGCGTCGCGCCCTCCCTGGCGAGTTCGGTGTAGACCGTATCGGCGAACAGGTTGGCAAGCTTGTCGTCCACGCTCCACAGCGCGCCGATGAAGGCTGCGGCGCCGCGCCGCGTCTGCGGACGCAGGAAGGCGTTGGCGAAGCCCGCCGCGCCGGTGATGCCGCTGCCCTGCTGCCCGGTCTGGCAGGCGTTGACGAAGACTAGCGGGCCGCCGTGCTTACCGAAGTCAGCGTTGGCGGCGACGTCCTGCCAGGTGAGTGCGTCGGCCAGGGTCTTGCCGCGTTCGGTCTTGCCCTCGCCCATCAGCAGCTCTGACGAGATCACGCTGTTCTGCTGCGTGCGCCCGTGGCAGGCGAAGTGGAGCAGCGCGCAATTCTCCGCCTGCTGCAGGAAGGTGCGCACGCTGTCGCTGTCGGGCGTGATCTCCTGGCTGTCGGGAAAGCGGTAGGCCAGCATCGTTCGTTCCTGCTGCGCGCCATTCAACGTCGCCGCGCCGCCATACTGGGGAACGACGAAGTGCTTGGTCCCGGTGGCCATTGACACGCGGCGGCGACGCAGCGGGGCGTCGTGGAGCCAGCGCACCAGGCCCCATTCGGCGAGGAAGCCCTGTCGCTCCTTGTCCTCGCCGTCGGGGTCGGACAGGTACATCAGCTCCCAGGGAATGTGCGGCTCGCTGGAGATCACGCGGATTTCGCTGATCGATTTCCGGTTCTTCCAGAGACAGCGGCGCACGGGCTCGGGGACCAGCGCGATCGTGCGTTGTTTGGCATCCGACGTGAGCTTGCTCAGGAACCGGTTGTAAATGTCGGTGGCGCCGCCGGCCTCGCGCAAGTTCCAGGCGTTCTCGACATCCTTCAGCACGCCGGCGGCATAAGCCTCGAGCGAGAAGCCGCCATCGATCACCAGCGTCTGCAGGTCGGCGAACTCGGGCTCGTCACTTGTCAGGTTGAACTGCAGCCGCAGCCCGCCGTTGCCCATGTTGAACTCATAAATGCGCAGCACCGCCTGGCCTTCGGTGGGGCTCGCCGGCACCAGCGACTGGCTGGAGCGCAGCGGCTCGGCGGCCTGCGCGACGAACACCGGGGCGAGCAGAAACGTGGCGACGGTGCTCGCGCCCTGGTTCGCCTCGACCAGCAATTCGGCAGTGCCGGGCTTCTGACCCTTGATTGCAAACTTGCAGATCACCTCGTCGCCGTCCTCGATATCGACCTTCTCCTCGTCATCGCCGACGACTTCGCAGTTGAGTCGGGGGCTGACCCGCACGGTCAGCGGCTTTGCCTTGCTAAGTTTCACCGGCGCATCGGTGACGTCGGCCGCCGCGTGCGCGCCGACGGTCAGCGGCTGCGGCGAGACGGTGACGTAGAGATTGGCGGGCCGTGCGATATCGGGGAACGGCATCATCTCCGCGGCGATGTAGCGCTCGGTCTGCGTTTCGAACGCGGGTAACGGAGAGGCAGCTGGTTCCGGTTCGGGCGCGCTGCCGGACCAGGCGGGCGGTGCGGCAGGCTCTGAGGACTTGAAGATCGACGAGCTCCAGTCGATTCCGGCCGGGCCGCTGCGATCGGCGCTGCCGTAGCTGTGGTCGCTCCAGTCGCGCCGCTCGGACGGCAGTGCGCGGTCCCATCCGCCGCCGCCGGACCCGAACTCCCGTGCGGACTGGTCTGCGCCATAGTCCCGGCGATCCCAGTCCCAGCCTCCGTATTCCTCCCTCGCCGGCGCGGCTGACGGAGCGGGTCCGGCCGACCGCTGGTGGTGCACCTGTCGCGGGGTCAGTTCGAGCCACTCGGCCAGCGGCTGCACCGCTTCTGGCGAGGCGAAGTAGCGGGTGTGATAAACGTGACCGTCCCGCCCGATCGGCACCACAACCTCCACCGCGCGGCCTGTGCCGAACTCGGTCATCGATTCGGTGTGGACGACAAGGTCGTTGGGCGCGCCGAACAGCTGGTCGACAAGGCCGTCGACGAGGATCATCGCCGCGCGCTTGGCGAGTTCGGGCAACGCGCCCGGCTCGAAGTCGGACGTGACTGCGAAGTAGCGCGGAGCCGGCTCGGCGGGGGCCGGCGCTCCGTTCAGCGCCGTGACGAGCGTTGAGCCGGGCTCCATTGCCGCCAGCCCCGGGACCCGCCGGTCACCGATGGCGACTTGCGGCAGGATTTGGACGAAGCGGCCCAACGTCTTGATCGCCTCGCTGGCGATCGTCATGCCCACGCCCGCGCCGGCGACGAAGCCGATCACGCGCGCCCCAGCCAGTAGGATGTTGGTGTAGAGGTCGGCCAGCGCCTTCCAGTTGTCAGGGTCGGCGAGCAGCGTGCCGCCGTTGGTACAGCCGATGAACACGCACCGCTCAAACGTGGCGCGCAGTGCAGTCTCAGGCGCCTGCTGCTCGACCAGCGCGCGAAGCACCAGCCCGCCGCGGCTGTAGGCGACCGCATCGATTGTGCTGCCCTCGGGCAGGTTGAGTGCGTGGAGCATCGCGAGGATCGCCGCGGCATTGTGCTCGGGCGTTGCCGCCAGCGTGCGGTGATCGTAGCCGAGGATGAGGTCATAGGCATCGATGGCGGCGCGCAGCACGCCGGCGTCAAGCGCGCCGAAGCTGCCCAGCGTCGTCGAAAAAGTGCCGTGAACCATCAGCAGCACGCGTGCCGGACGTTCCGTAGGGATGCGCGCGGCGGCAAGGCTGAGCGGGCCGACCTTCCACGATGCCGGCTCGGGCTGAGCGATGACGATCGGCCCGGCCACCAGATCGCCTTCGATCCAGTCAACCAGCGCGTCGATGCTGCGGCCGGCGAGGAAGCGCAGGACGTGGACCCGCACCGGCTCGATCAACTTGTCCATCAGGAAGTCGCCGACGAAGCTGCGGCGGCCTGGCTCGCCCTCACCGCGCGCGCCGAGCGGCACGACGAAACTGGCGACCGCCGGCGCGCCGCGACGCACGTCTCCGGGCGAACCGGGGGCGTCGGCGACCTGCCAGGTGAGGAGCCCGCTCTCGTCCTCGACCAGCAGCGCCGCGCTCTCGTTGGCGCCGAGCGGCACGTCGACCCGCAGCTCGGGCGCGGGTTCCGCGCCGAAGCTGCGGCGGCCGTCGTCAACGGGCGCGGCGGTGACAGCGAGCGTATCGACCAGCCCGAAGTTGGCGGCGAGTAGCCCCTCGTCGATCTCGGACACGGTCGAGGACAGCTCTGGCTGGAAGCTGCGGCGTCCGTTTTCCAGCACGGCCGACCGGGCGGTGACGGTGACGCCCTCGCTGACGATGGTCACGCCGCTGGGGGTCTGTTCGGTCGGCATTTGCGCTCTCCCTTAGGACAAAGTGGGAACTCGTGAAGCTTTCAAATGGAGACCAGCGCGCCACTCTCGGGCACCATCGCGATCGTCACCAGGCCATTGCTAAGCGCGGCGTCGGCGGGCTCGTCTAACGCCGCGAGCGGATCGCCACCAGGCAGCAGCGGCCGATCCATGTCCGCCAGCAGCCGCAGAAACGCCAGCATCGCCGGATGCATCTCGGCCTTGAAGAAAAAGATAAACTTCTGATTGAGCCGCAGCCACTTGCGCGCTTGGGCGGCCAGCTCCTTCTCGGCCTTGGCATAGTCCTTCTCGGTCCACCCACCCGGCACGACGCCCGAACCGACCGGGACCGCATCGTAGATCTCGGCTACCTTGGCGAGCATGTCCGGGAAACCGAGCGCGCGCGGCATCATCCGCGCGAACGCCCCGTAGCGGTTGGCGCTTGAGTTCGAGTCTGAGGTAAGATCGACGTTTTGGAGCGCGAACATCACCCGCCAAGGATCGTCGAGGGCGGCAATTTCGCTAAACTCCTCGCGCGCGCGCTTGCAATCGCGCTCGAACTCGGCGGCATCAGCAACTCCTGCGGCGAGCTGCGCCTGGCCAGCGAGCGCGAACAACCGCCGGCGGATGCCTGCCTGCTCTTGGTTCACGGCGCGGCCGAGCCGCACCATCCGCTGCATTGCCTCCGCAGTCAGGCCCATGCGCACTTCGATCCGGCCTTTCACGTCCTTGCCCGGCTCAACGCGCGTGCGCCACCGCTGGTAAGTCGCAAGCGCCAACCGCGAGCGCGACGCATCGATCAGCCGCTGGCGCTCAAGTCCGGCGAAAAATCCGTTGACCTCCTTCGCCGAAAGGTCCTGATCCTCGTGGTCGAAGGTGATCGCGACGGACATTGTGCGGCGTCCCCCCTGCGCCTCGTCAAGCTTGCCGAGCATCAGGTCCCAGCTGCTGACGAAGCTAGCCGAGCGGCCTTCGTCGAAGCCGTCCACCTTGCGGAGCGCGCTCCCCTCGGCGGTGACGGTGACGTCTCCGGCAGCGGTGCGGTCGATCCGCGCCTTGCCACTGACGATTGAGGCGAGTGAAACGTCCACGCCGAGCACCACCACCTCGAGCGCGAAGCCGCGCTGCGTGGCGGCGAAGCGCGAAAGGCTGGACTTCGGCGCGAGCTGCAGCCCTGCCGGCGCCAGCGAGGGGTCCGCAAGGATGAGCTGGAACGGCTGCAGCCGGCCGGTGACGAGCGCCCGCCAGAGCTGCGAGACGGGCTCGGTCGCGTCGGTGACCGTGCCGATCAGCTCGTAATGCGCACCCGACATGTCGGCGCCCGACCAGCCGAACCGCGCCTGCAGCTTTTTGGCGACACCGTCGCCGGTGGTCGCGATCACCTGCCGCGAGAAGCGGTCGAAGGTGTCGACTAGCTCGCGGGTGCCGGCGACCAGCACATCGGCTCGGGTCTCGGCTTTGTTCACTGCCGTGCCGACCGCCTCTAGCTCGGCGGCGAGCTGCGGCCCTACTGAGGCGGCGAGCGCCTGGACGGCGTTGGTGAAACGCGTCTGCAGGTCGCCGAGCAGCGGGCGGATCCGCGCCTTGACCTGTTCGGCGAGATCGGAGGCGGCGAGGTCCGGCACAGAACGGACGAAGCCATCGACGATCGTGCCGGCGAAGGCATCGAGGTCGGACGAAAGCGCACGTTCGTGCGTCGCGGCCAGCGCGCTGATGCGCGTCGCCAGGTGTTCGACGAGCGCGCTGTCCGCATCGGCCGGCCCGCCCAGAGCGATGCTGACATCGTCGAGCAGCGCCCGACGCAGCGCGTCATGCTCAACGATCGACTTTGCCGCGGTGACCAGCAGCGGGCGCGCCTGCGTCGCGAGGTACGTGCCCGGGCTGAGGAACGGCGCAATCTGCGACAGCGCCGGCTTGGCTAGCTCGTCGGCTTTGACCAGCAGGTCGTGGACTCGGCGGGCAAGGCCCGAGACGTCCAGCTGTAGGTCGAGCCCGGCCGACCAGTTGCGCTCCCGCAGCTGGTCCCGGCTGAGCACGAAGTGCAGCGCGTTGTCGTGCCGTCGCACTGACAGGATCCAGCGCGCGTTGCGGCGGAAAGACAGCTCGGCTGCGAGCCCGGCCGAGCCGGAGAGAAAATCGGAGATGGCGAAGCTCTTGCCGGCAACGACGCTCACGCCCGCCTCGGCGGCGCCGTCACAGGCGAGCACCAGCCCTTCGAGATCGGCGAGCGCCATTGCGTGGCTGATCTGGCTGAGATCGAGCGGTTCGGGGATTGCGGTGAGCGTGCGCGCCAGCGCCTCGGCGAACGGCGCGTCGGAATCGCGCGGTCGGAAGAAGAAGCCGAGGGAGGCCTCGCCGCTGGCCGCCGCATGCGCGCTGCCGCCTCCCACCTGCCCGAACGGCAACGACAGCCCGGCGCGGGTCTCGACTTTGCCGCGCGCCCCCATCCGCAGCAGGCCGGGCGGCACCGCGTCGCCACGGAATGGCCAGACGGCGCCCGCCTCGCACTCCAGTAGAGCCTGGGCCCCGAGGTTGAACTGCAACTCGGCGCTCGCTGCCGGTGCCTCCTCGCCCACCGCGAGGTGCGGGATCTTGAGCGAGACAAGCCCCGGATCGGCGCCGTCGTCGAAGCCGAACAGGCTGGATGGCGGCGCACCCGCGGCGAGCGCAACATAGCTCTCCTCGAATGCCGAGACCGGCTGCAGCAGCTTGTGCCAGGGCGCGTCAGGCACGCCAAGTCGATCGCGCAACGCGGCCAGCCGCGTGCGCAGGTCTTCAAGCCCCAGCTCCGCAAAGAGCGCGGCAACGGACGGATCATCGAGTTGGCCGGCGAGAAACAGCGCCAGTCGCGCCGGGCTGTCGACCGGCGCCTGCGTGCCAGCCACGAACAGGCCATGCGCGATGTCGCGCCAGCGGCGGCCGAGTTCGGCATAGGTTGCAAGTTCGGGCAGCAGTGCCGAGAGGTCGCCCAGGCCGCCTGCGACGGTGATCCAGCGGGGCAAAGTTGGCATCGCGCGTCTCCTTTTCTGCCGGCGAAAGCCTAATCCGGACGGAATCAGACGAACGACTCTCGCCCGGCTTTGAGAAGTCCATCGCGCGCTTGATCCATGATGCGCGTGGCGCGCTGCTGCGAGTGAGTCATGCTCGTCTTGGCGCGGAGCGTCAGGTAGCGGTCGATCAGCCGCTGCTCGTCAACGCCGTTCCAGCGCGCGGGGTCGGGCTCTACCCGCCCCGCGGCGATGAGCGCGCCGAGCGCCTGCTCAAGCGTCTTGGGGACGTGTCCTGGGCGGTTGACGTGCTGGTCGAGCAGGTGGGCCATGCCGAGCTCAGACGTGACCCATTGTCGCAGCGGATGGCCGCGAAGCGGCACATCGGCGAAGCGTGCCACGCGGGCGGCTGCGTGTTGCAGCTGACAGCGTCGCACCGCCGAGTGATGGCCGGCGCGCCAGAAGCGATAGGCCCACTCGGGCGAGCGCAGCGGCTTCTTGCTGGCGCTGTCCGCCATCGTGCGGCCGCCGAGGGTCAGCCGCCCGGTGGTGCTCCCAGTGTCGGCGGTGACGTCGAGGCCGAAGCGGCTGAAGCAGTCGATAAACGCTCCCGGATCGTCCCGCTTCAGCCGGGCGAGCAGCGCCGCCAGTTCGCCCGGATCGCTGCCGACGCCGACCGTCCACTGCATGATGCCGAACGACATGAACGCAAGGTCCCACGAGTTGACCGCCTCCAGCCCGCCCTCGTTGCCGGTCACCGCGCATACGCAGCGCAGCGCGGAAGCCGAGACGCCCTCGCCGGCCGCCGGGTTCGCCGCGAGGTAGGCGCGCGCGCTGGTCTGACCGTTGGTGACGAAGCCGAGGCGGAACTTCGAGGCGAAGCCGCGCCCGTTCGGCGCGACTAGGCGGTCGCTCTGGCGAGTGACGGGGTGCTGCGCGTCGTCGGCGATCGGGATCTCCGCCATGCCGATTGCCGGGAGGACGGGTGCGACGGCAGGGGCGACCAGCGACGGGACGGTAGGCGCCGCGCGATCGATCTGCGCCCACGTCTTAGGGCCAGCGATGCCGTCGGGCACCAGGCCGTGCTGGCGCTGGAACCGGCGCAGTGTCGCCTCGGTCACCGGACCGAAGTTGCCGGTCGTGGGGGTCACGCCGAGCGCCGCCTGGAGCGTGCGCACCAGGTCGCCCGTGGCGCCGCGCCGCAGCGTCGGCCGTGAGACGAGGTCGATCGCCGGGATCGCCGGCGCCGGCGGCACGCCCGCGGCGAGCAGCGCGGCGACTGCCTCACGGAACGGCGGCATGTCGAACAGCGGATCAATCTTTCGGCCAGGCGGAGTCGCGAACTCCTTGTGTCCGCAGACCATCGAGGCGTCGCTGCCGATATGCGCCAGGATGGCGGCAACGCCGCGGCGCAATGCGTCGAGCTGGACCTGGGGCCAGACGTCCTCGCGCTTACCGGTGTTCTCCGCCTCGATGCCGATGAAGCTGCTGTTGCCGGTGGCGACGCCGCGCCAAACTCCTTCGCCCGCGTGATTCGCGCGCCCGGCGGCAATCACGTAGTAAGTGCCGTCGCGCCCCAGACCGAGCTGCGACAACGGCCCTGGCAGCCCCGAGCGCCCGCGCGCGAGTAGATCGAGCGACGGCATGTTGCCCTCAGGCAATCCGACCGTGTGATGGACCATGACGCCGCGCACCCGGCCCATCTCGGCGCGACCGCGGGTCCGCCACTCGGGCACTTCGGCGACCTTGAGGTTGGCCTTGAGCAGCACGTCGGGGAGCCAGGTGAGCGAATAGACCATCGCGCTACTCCCTAGCTGCCGACGACGCCGCCTGCGGCGGCGGGAAGCTTGTCGTCGGGGGTCGCGTCCTGAGGGTCGGCGAGATCGACATCGCAGCTGTCGATCGTCTCCTCGTCGCTGGGTGGGGTGACAATCAGGTCCTCGTCCTCGGGCACCGGAATTTCCTCGGCGGTGTCGGGTGCGGCGGTCCCGGCGGCAGACCTGTTCGCGGCGCCTGTTGGTTTCGCTTCGGCAGCCGGCACCGGATCGGCCTTACGAGCCTTGACCGCGTAGGAGTCGAGAAGGTCTGGCACCAGCCGCTCGGCAAAGCCCGCAAGGAAACCAACGATCAGCCCGACTGGCCAGATCGGCAGGTAGATGCGGCCGACGCTGCGGTCGCCGTCCGGCAGCATCATCTCGGCGCCAAAGCCGATCTGAATGATGCCGCTCAGCACGAAGCAGGCAAGCACGAACGCCGCGATCGCACCGATGCCGACGCGGACGAACGAATCGGTGAAATAATCGTAGCGCCTGAGGTCGCTCTTGAGATCGCGCCGGCTAATGCCAAGCGCGATCGAGTAGACAGCGCCGAGGACGCCGGCGACGATCGCGCGCACGACGGCTAGCGCGCCCTCAATCCACCCGCCGTTACCCCAGGCGCCGTTGCGGACGCCGAGATAGAACAGCAGCATCGGGATCAGGAAGGCGGCGGCCGAGGCGAGCGTCCAGACAAGGTAACTGAGTCTCGCGCGCGCGCCCATCTCGCCGGCGAGGTCTGCCTGGATCTGCTGGAGGATAGCGAGGCCTCCTTCGAGGTTGCCCTCGATCGCCTCGATCAGCCCGGACGCGATGCGCATGTCGAACTCACGCGCGGTCTGGGGCAGCCGGCTCCACTTCGGGTCCCTGCAGCGCCAGGCGAGCAGCGAGCCGTCGATTGCGTTGCGTACCGGCGCGAGCCCCGCCAGCCGCTTGCGCTGCAATCGCTGGAGCAGCGGATCGTCGGCATAGCGGACGACGACGCGGCCGGTCGTCTGGTAGATCGCATAGCGCCCGCTCTGGCGGCCGTAGACGTCGATCACCTCGCGTCCGTCGGCGTCCGCTCCGCCGATACGGATCAGTTCGACCATCGCTGCCCCATCGTCGCCCATCCGCCCTCCGGTCGCCTACGCGCTCCTCGGCGCGGCACGTTCGTCAATAGCGATGTTTATGGTTCTGCGGCGACGCCTGCGAAGTTCCCGGCATGATGTGCCCAAACCGCCGTTCTGGCAAGCGCGGACGCTATCACTTAAAGCGTACTGCCGCCCCCCGGTGCGCGGATCAAGGACATAACCTGCGTAATTTCCTCGCGGCCGTCGGCGACAAGGTGTTGCGTGCCGCGGCTTACCGCTTCGCGGAGGCGGTCAGGGCGGGCAACGCGGCGCGCTACTCGGCGATCAGCCAGCTGACCAGTGGCGTCGCGCGCGAATGAGAAGCCCTCGTAAGCTGGGCTGTCGTGCTTGCTGAGTAGCAAACCTTCATAGTAGTCCGTCCCTAACAATCGCCTGGCTGCCAAAGAAGGTGTCGTAAGTGGCGGATATTGAGGCTCAATAGCCTGACCGTGCGCTCCTATTCGGGAAGGAACCGGGCCGTCTTCTCTTAATCAGGCGAGGGAAGTCACGGGGCAGGCTGCGGTGCGGTCGGGTGCTGAAAGCGACCACGGCCGGTCGTTCCTTTGGACGCCATGGACGTCGGTATCTGACAAGACCTGCCGTTCGCCGCATTGCTTGGGAACGGCGGGAAGGTCCCAGCCCAAGCCGTTCCGGGTGGCTAGCCTGAGACTACCGGAGGCTATCACGATCACATGAACCAATGGCAGGAGTTGGGAAGCGGCCAAGTGCGGCTGAGTGACCGCAACTGGGTCCGTCCAAGCGCCAGCGCGGGCAACTACTCTGCGCGATCTCCGACCGAGGAAGGGGCCCTAAGCTCTTCGAGTGGCCGGATCTCCCGTATCAAATTGATCAGCAGCCGCAACGCAGTCGGGACTTGGCGCCGGCCCGAGTAGTAGACGTGAAAACCACTTCCCATCGAAGCCCAATCGCCCAGGACGATCCTTAGCGCGCCGCTCGTCACATACGGGGCAAGGACGGGCTCGGCGGCATAGATCAGGCCCACACCGCTCATGCCCAGAGCAATAGCCGCATGGGTTGCGTCTACCGTCAGCGGGCCCGGCGTGGCAATCGCAACCGCTTCGCTGCTGCGCTCGAACTCCCACCGGTATAGCTGTTCGTTGCCTAGCCGGATGCCGACGCAGCGATGATGGTGCAGGTCGTCTGGCTTCAATGGGGTGCCGAACCGCTCCAGGTAAGCCGGCGAGGCCGCGGCGACCCACCGGATGTCCGGCGAGAGCCTTTGCGCGATCATGTCCTCTGGCACGGTGCCGCCATAGCGGATGCCCGCATCGAAGCCGCCGGCGATGACATCGACCATGCGATTGGTAATGCTGATGTCGATCTCGACCTCGGGGTAGCGCTCGACGAAGATCGGGACCACCGGCTTCAGTAGCAGGGGAACGGCGTCTTCGAGGACGTTGATCCTAACGCGGCCCGCCGGCGTGTCACGGAACCGGTTGAGGTTCTCGGCTGCCTGGGTGACGGCTTGCATCGGCCCTTGGATCGAGGTTGCGAGTTCCTCCCCAGCGGCCGTAAGGCTCACGCTTCTCGTGGTGCGGTTCAACGATCGCACGCCACGGCGCCGCTCCAAAGCCGTTATGGCATGGCTCAGAGCTGAGGTGGTTACGCCCAGCTCCGTTGCCGCTCGGCGGAAGCTATGATGCCGGGCGGTCGCCAGAAAGTAGACGAAGTCAGCAAGGTCGCTACGGCTCAACTGCATGCCGAATTGTAGCACTATGTTGAGCGCAGTTCATCAGTTCGTTGCACGCGGCGACGCTAATCGCAGCCGGGAGGAGTGTCTAAGTTGGCAGCACCACGCTCGCTGTAGCCGCGGGCGCCATCAGGACGGATATAATGCTGAAGCTCGCGACTCTGTGCGCTGCCTCGTTGGTCACTACGAGCGCTGCCTCCGCTAAGGAAGGAACGACATTGGATATCACTCGCAAGGCCGACATGAAGACGGTCGATGGGCCGGCCGACTACTTCACCGGCAAGGTCACGATCACCGGACAGTTCGAGCGGCCCGTTCCGTCGCGTGTCAGCGGCGCCATCGTCCACTTCGAGCCGGGCGCCCGGACGGCCTGGCACTCGCACCCGGCTGGCCAGACGCTTATCGTGACAGAGGGCGTGGGTTGGACCCAGATCGCGGGCGGTCCCAAGCTCGAGTTCCACGCCGGCGACATCCTCTGGTGTCCGGCCGAGCACAAGCATTGGCACGGCGCCACGCCGCATGAGGCAATGACGCACATCGCCATCCAAGAGGCGGTCAACGGTACGCCGGTGACCTGGATGGAGAAGGTCAGCGACGAGGAGTACCTCGCGCCGGTGACAAAGGACTGAGCCGTGCCGCACGTGATCGTGAAGCTATGGCCGGGCAAGAGCGAGGCGCAGAAGCGCGACTTGTCAGCCGCCATCGTTGAGCAGGTTACCCGCATTCTCGACTACGGCGAGGATGCCGTGTCCGTCGGCTTTGACGAAGTCGCCCCGAGTGAATGGTCGGCTCGCGTCTACGAGCCGGCCGTGCAGGGCAAGTGGGGCACGCTTTACAAGCGGCCCGGCTACGGTCCGGCAGCAACAACCGCCAGCTAAGAGGAAAGCGCCATGATTTTACAAGATACGTTCACACTGGCAAACGGCGTGACCATTCCCAAGCTGGGCATCGGCACCTGGCGGATTCCTGACGCTGAAGTGACCAAGGTCGTTCGAGATGCGCTCGACGCCGGATATCGGCACATCGATACCGCTCAGGCTTATGCGAACGAGCACGGCGTCGGCGGGGGTTTGCGCTCCAGTGGCGTCGATCGGGGCGCGGTTTTCATCACCACAAAGCTGGCTGCCGAGTCCAAGACCTATGCCGATGCGACAAGCCGGATCGATGGTTCGCTGCAGGCGCTCGGGTTGGATCACATCGATCTGATGCTGATCCATAGCCCCCAACCCTGGGACCAGTTCCGAGAGGGAGAGCACTTCTTGGAAGGCAATCTCGAAGCGTGGCGAGCTCTCGAAGAGGCGCACCGTGCCGGCAAGATTCGAGCCATCGGCGTCTCCAACTTCGAGCGCGCCGATCTCGACAATCTGCTCGACAACGGCAGCCTCGCGCCGATGGTCAACCAGGTGCTTGCCCACGTCGGCAACACGCCGTTCGACCTGATCGACTACTCGCGGTCGAAGGGGATCCTGGTCGAAGCTTACTCGCCTGTCGCTCATGGCGCGGCCCTGAACAACGCCCATCTTGCCACGATGGCCGCCCGGTACGGCGTCAGCATTGCGCAGTTGTGCATCCGCTATTGCCTGCAACTCGAGCTGTTGCCGCTGCCCAAGACGAGCAATCCAGCGCACATGCGCGACAACGCCGCTGTGGAGTTCACGATCTCCGACGCCGACATGGCAGCGCTGAAAGGCGCGGCTGACAACACCGACTATGGTGAGGCGAGTGCCTTCCCAGTGTTTGGCAAGAAGCGCCAGGCAGAGCGAGCAGGGCAGGTCGACTGAGCGTGACCAACATGACCGCACCGCTTGCCAATCGCGTCGTCGAACGCGACCGTGCGCCCGCGTGGGGTGCGGTCTATGCATTGTCGCTCTGCACCTTCACGCTGATCGCTTCGGAGTTCATGCCGATCAGCCTGCTGAGCCCCATTGCACATACGCTTAGCCTCACTGAAGGTCAGGCCGGTCAGGCGATCTCGATTTCGGGCGTGTTCGCGGTGCTGACAAGCCTGTCGATCAGCTCGCTGATCGGCAGCCTCGACCGGCGCTACGTTCTGCTCGCTCTGGCTGCGCTGCTGATCGTGTCGGGCTCGGTGGTTGCGTTGGCGCCCAGCTACGTCGTCCTGATGATCGGCCGCGCGTTCCTCGGCATTGCCATAGGTGGCTTTTGGTCGATGTCTGCTGCCACCGTGATGCGTTTGGTGCCGGAAGAGGCGGTCCCACGAGGACTGGCGATCCTCAACGGCGGCGCAACCGTCGCGACCACTGTTGCCGCTCCGCTCGGGAGCCTGATGGGAGGGTTGATCGGTTGGCGCGGTGCCTTCTTCTGCGTTGTTCCCGTCGCGCTTGCCGCGGTCCTTTGGCAGGCATGGTCATTGCCGCGCCTCTCAGTCTCTCCACGCGAAGAAGGCGGCAGCATGATGGTCCTGCTGCGCCGTCCCGCTGTGCTAGTTGGACTGCTAGCCGTCGCACTCTTCTTCATGGGCCAGTTTGCGCTCTACACCTACCTGCGCCCGTTTCTGGAGCAGGTGACCCATGTGGGCATCGGCGGACTCTCCACGGTGCTGCTCGTCATCGGCATCGCTGCATTGTCGGCAACGCCGTCGTTGGCCGTCTCGTGCAGCGCAGCATGACGGGTGTACTTGTCGTCGCCCCGGCGATCATGGCAGCGGTTGCAGTCCTGCTTGCGCGCTTTGGCACCTCTATCAAAGTGGCTGCAGGCCTGCTGGCGGTGTGGGGCTTCGCCAGCTCCGCCGCAGTGGCATGGTGGACTTGGGTGACTAGAGTTGCACCACAGGATGCCGAGGCGGGTGGCGGGTTGATGGTAGCGGTGATCCAGCTGGCCATCACGCTGGGCGCGACGATCGGAGGCCTGATCTTCGATGCGACCGGTCCTGCACCGGAATTTGGAGCCAGCGCAGCGATCCTGGTGACGGCGACCATAGTGGCGATCTTTTCCGGATCTATGCTGACGCGTGGACATCGGTGCATGCCGGCGTGACACGGCGCGCTACGCTGGTGGTCGACGCGCCACTAACAGCGGACCTCCTCTTTCCTCCTGATCACTGCGCGCCTTA
The DNA here is from genome assembly GCF_902506425.1 of Novosphingobium sp. 9U. Lineage (NCBI taxonomy): Bacteria > Pseudomonadati > Pseudomonadota > Alphaproteobacteria > Sphingomonadales > Sphingomonadaceae > Novosphingobium > Novosphingobium sp. 9U. The sequence goes on from NZ_LR732530.1 coordinate 39,432, forward strand.
CGCTCGGTCACTCGTAGCCGACATGAACATGGTGTAATCGCTGGGAGCGGTCCACCACTGCGCGATCGGTGCTGAGGCAGGTGGTTGTTCCCCGGTACGATGAAGAACGGGCTCTCGATTGGTGACCGGGCCCAGCATCAGCGGAGAACAACCATGGACGAGTATATTGGTCTTGATGTCTCGATGAAAGAGACGGCGATCTCAGTGCGTCGCGAGGGCAAGCGG
>NZ_LR732531.1 GCF_902506425.1 Novosphingobium sp. 9U
CGATGCAAGCTACCCTGTTTCTTCTTCAAGCACGAGGCATCGACAGCCGCTGTGGGATGCCGCTTAAACGCATCTTCCGCTCTGGATGGCATCGAACGCGCCTCGACCATTTGGGTCGAAATGCCTCATCGGCCGCAATGTACCGCAGATCACCGCAATTTTCAGCCTCTCGTTTCAGTTTACGTATATTTTGCCTTGCGTGCATGTAGCAGCGCACCGCCGACAGCTGAATGACCGGGTTGGAGTGGAAAGCGCACAGGCAGCTTTGATCTACGAAGCGAGCAAGGGAGACGTTGACGCATTCCCGTGCTGCAAGCATTCTTCGCCTATGCGGCAAATGCTCCTTTCGATCGCGTTCGTATCTAGCTCGGCGCTCGGCCAGATGATCCCTGCCGACCCGGAACCATCTAATCTGGCCTATCGCCTTGAATATGCCACGCGAGAAGCTGACGCGCACCACGACTGCCCCTCTCCCCGCGGTAATCACTATGCTGCGGATTTCAAACGACGGTACGGAGAACGAATACGCCGCCTCAAGGAAGTTCACCTCACTCGTTCAGGCGTCGACCCGGATTTTTTAGTCTTATCCTCTTGCCGGAGGTTCATTAGGTCTGTGTCTGAACGCGACGCTCGTCATCGCCAGGCCATGGCTGATTTTGAGGTGACGTTACGTGGATTAGAGAAAGAGTTCGGGGGATACTGAAGATAATCAAGGAGCAGGTCAGGCACGGACTTTGCTGTAGCCTTCAAGGGCTGTAGTTGGGCGATAGCGGACGTTAAGAAGAATTCTGTAATACAGTGAAGCACCTCACAGGGATGTAACTATATCAGCCTCACTTCGTAGCAGCAGAGAGGTTTCTTCGGCACTGGATAAGGATGATATTGTATAATTTCTAAGACGCGTTGTTATGCCAGAATACAACCTCAGCGAGAATGTCACTCAGTGACATTTACTTTCCGCAATCGTAATTGGCTTCATCAAAAAGTTCCGTTGGTAGTTGCCGCGGAACTCACGAGCCCAGACCTGACCATTTCGGCGGTAGAGTACTCTGCAAATGTCCTTACCGACGCAAAGGCGATTGCCGACGATGCGATAGAGAAGCTGGGAGTTCGCGAGGTTTGAATACAAGAAGTATCTACCATCAGTCGTGAATACCTCAGCCCATCGTTCGCCGCATGACTCAAACCGCCTATTTCGGACAAACTCGCGGATCTCTTGTCCCGTGAGAGCAGTTTTCTTGACTACTTCCGCTGGACTGATGCCTGCACCAGCGCTTTCTACACTTAGGAGCAAGCTAAAGCTAATGATGCCGATCACTCTCAACATGGGGGAAAGGCCCTTTGATGTCCAAGTACGATAACATTAAGATCGAGATCATTGAACTCAGCTGCACGCGGCCCCTCGGGATCGACCGATTGCAGCGTGGCGAGCGCTTCTTCAGGACGCCCGAGCCGACGGAGGGTTGTTGCCGTTTCCAGAACGACCGCGAGCAAGCCGGAGTGGCTCGCCGCCAAATCGCGCAGAGTAGCGAGGAAGCGCTCCGTTTCGGCGCGCGGATTGAAACCGGCCGGCACGAGAGGGCGCAGGCGGGGATCAAGGCTCGTGGAGACCAGCGTTGTCGGGACTTTAATTCGCGATACCAGAGCCGTCGCCTCCTCAGTCTTGCCTTCATCGACTAGGATACCGGCGAGCTCAGACTTATAATTATCTCCGAAGGCCAGCAGCTCGACCGGCTCAAATCCCGGCGCGGTCAGAACCACAAGCATCCTACGCCGCAGCGGCGCTTCATCCTTTAGCTGGCCGTACAGGTAGCCAAGCCAACGAAAAGACAGCTGGTTGAGCGCCGTAGGCGCTTGCACCGCCATCTCCTCGAGTGTGACAACCACATCCTCGTTTCGCTTGCGTTCGCCGGCGATCCCAAGCCTTTATCGCCAGACATCTGAAACGTCGCCGAACGCCTTTGTAGCGTGCACTGACAACTCATATGCTGCGTCGTAGCTCTTGGCTTGAACAGCGCAGAAGGCTGCTATGAAGAAGATGTAGCCACGCTGCCGCTCTGGCATCGCGTCAAAATCGTCCCGGCTCATTACACGCTGGATGGCTAGCTTACCCCTCGTGCAATGATCCGGCTGCGCGATCGCATCGATAATTGCAAGGTCCGGGTCAACGGCCTCCGGCTGGGCGGAAGCCATTCCTACAACCGCCATTGCCCAGCCGCCGCTAACGAGGCCGCTGCCACCTTCCAACAGTGATTGATGTACCCCCACTTTCCAGCTGAAGTTGGATCGGAAGCAATTACAAGGCAATGCAGCTTGTTACACTCGACCGCGAAAGGACATTTGATGGTGAAAGCGGGCGGCAGCGGCGTGCCTTAATGGCTTGATGACGCTCTCAGATTGTCTGAACGAAGGGATATCTAATCCTTGCCGGCCCTGCGAACCAGCTCGGGGCTGGCAACCAGCATATGTATGAACGGCAGGTCTCGAGAGGGCACGTGGCGAGTTGGAACGACGGCTAAGTTGGCGTGAGCGGTTCGGCTGGTTTCGACCGGAATGGGTGGAGAGCTGTCGTCGGTCTATCGTCGCGTTTTGGTTTAGAAACGCGGCCTTAAGGCAGTCCCTCTAAGCGAGAGGAGTATGCTGAGACGAGGATCATGCAAGCCAACAACTTTCTTTCGCTCCCATTGCTCATCTTGCTTGGGGCATGCGGCTCGGCATCGGCGTCAGCGCCGGACAGCTCAAACCATGCACATTGCATGGCTGCTTTAAGCATCGCCCGGCAGATCGCAGTTGATGACAAGAACCCAAAGCTGGCATTGCAGATAACCGGCCGAAGTATCTATGAAGGGCGTCTGCTTGAAAAAGCCGGATCATTCGACTCCGCACAGGTGGAAGCGGCATCCTTCCTCAAGGAAGTGGGAGGTGACTGGAAAGTATTAGGTCCTATCCTTGAGTCCTGCAGTGAACGACAGGATGCAGAGCCCGAATTCCAGCGGCTAAATGAGAGCGGTCAGTTGATGGCCGCTGCGAAAGCTGTGGAGCCAATGTGCCAGAACAAGGCAAACTGCCGGTAACCTTCGAAACAGCGGCTCGGAAGGTTATTGCACCCTTCCTATGTCCGACATTGGGGCGGCAGCGCCCCTGCCGGATGGCTCGGTCTGAATCGGCGGCTTATCCGGTATGTGGCCTAAAAGCAGCTCGACCGGACACGCCAACATCTCCGTCACAGGTTCGATACAAACCATACGACAAAAGCTGCCACGCCCATGAAGGCAAGCATAAGCGCAAGACGCACGAAGAGCGGATCTCTCGGCGCGACATCCTGGGGCCACGGCAGCGTCAGCGCTCGCAGCGGCGCAACGAATGCGGCGGTCGCACCTGCAACCCGTAACCAATCCAGTGCGACCCACCACCGCGCCATGGCGATCGACTGCGCGTCGGTGATCGTATCCTTCGACGAGTGCATGCCATGGTAGTAGAGCGCTGCGTTCATCGGCCAGAACGCCACCACGGTTAGGATGAGCAGCAGCAGGATGCCGATCGATGGAAGGCACAGCATCCAGCGATATCTCCATGGCGTACGCAAGCCGGCGGCGAGCGCACCAAACCCGGCGATCAGCATCGCCGCGGAAAACGGGATGAAGAACACGCCGGTATCGACCGGCCATGCCTTGCCGTAAGGCATCATCGCTAGCGAAGCGGGAGGGTTGGCGCCCCAAGCGCCCGCGAGTACTAGCAGATCGAACAGTTTTGCACCGAGCAGCGGCCCGCCCACCAGAACTGCGAGCCAAAGGAAGGCTCGCGTGACCTTTTGCCGACCTGCCATGTGTTGCCCCCGACGCCGCAATCAATGTCCGGTATCGGTGAATGATCTATCGGATCCGGCCGATCGGCAAGCCACCCAGAAGACGCCCAGGGCGGTCGGCCAGACCAGCGCCAACACCGGACGTAGATGAGCTCGCCTGCGTTTCTTTCCTGGCCCTCACGGCCAACGGAGAAACACCATGGGACACTCAGATTTCGATCCTGCCATTCACGAGCGGCGGCCCTGGAATGCGGGCCGGAACGTCGGCGCTAAGCGGCCTCTTAGACCTACAGACATTTGGGCCATCCGCTTCTTCCTTGACGAGCAAAAGCGTCTGCGAGATCGCGCGTCGTTCGATCTTGCAATCGACAGCAAACTACGCGGCTGCGACCTTGTAAAGATCAAGATCGGCGACGTGGTGAGCGGTGGTCACGTCCGAAAATCGCTGCACCGTCATTCAGCAGAAGACCAGCAGACCGGTGCAGTTCGAGATCATGACAGAGGCTCGGAAGAGCCTTGAATTATGGTTTGCCCGCCGCGGAGGAACGATCCTCGACTTCGCCTTTCCAAGCCGGATCGACTACCTTGGCCACCTCAGCACGCGGCAGTACGCACGCCTGGTTGATGAGTGGGTTTCGACGGTCGGCCTCGACAAGCGAGAATACGGAACCCATTCCATGCGCAGGACCAAAGCATCAATGATCTACAAGGCAACCGGTAAACTGCGTGCAGTGCAGATCCGGTTGGGGCACACCAACATTGAAAACACCGTGAGGTACCTTGGTGTAGACGTGGATGATGCCCTCACAGTTTCCGAACGTACAGACATCTGATCCCTGTCAGCCCCGCGAATTAGCGTTGGGCTGGCAACTAGCGCATGTATGGCGACTAGCGCATGTATAAACAGTAGGTTCACGAGGGCGCCTCGACAGCCAAAACAACCTTTCGTCGACGGCTGCTACCGCAACTGACTGTCTTTGCTGACGCGGCGGTATTTGTGAGTGTACCCCCGTCTTATCCCGTGCCCCCTGGCACGATACGCAGGTGCGAACACCCGGCAGCGCTTCTCGCCGACGAACTGGGATCACCTCGCCACACTCTTCACAATGCTCGAGTCCTTCGCCGGCGGGCATCCGTGCGCGAGCTCCACGAACCGCATCGTTCACGGTGTCGTCAATCTGATCTTGCACTGCTCCGTCGCGCGACCATCCACCGACCAAATCAGCATCCTCAGGTCTTCTGGGATGAGACGCGGTAACGCGAGCGGTTTGGTTCAATGCTTCGTCGAGCCACCGAGCACGTCCCGCGTATTAAACGTAAATCAACGGCAGCTTACAGGTTGCCCTATGCGCGCGCTGGGCGACCGCTTTGTCGGCGACTGCCGTCGTGGGCGCAGAATGCAGCGACTGCGACGGCGGGTGCGTCAATTCGCCGGCTTATCTTCCGTGTTTTGACCGAATGCGATCCGCCATTCCGTGTTCTTACGTGTGATTACAAAGCTTGGCCGGCTGTCGACTTTGACCGCCTGATTGGGGCCAAGCCAGGCATGGCTGCGCGTTGTCACCAAGACGACATCTGGCGCCAGCCGCCTGGCTCGCTCGATCGTCAGCGAAATACGGCTGCTCGCGAAGAAAGGGTCGGTGTGGAGTTTTACATGGTAATCACGGATTGCTGTACCGCCCTCGATCAATTCGCCGCCACGGTGGATGAAGGCGCTATCCGGCCAGAATACTGCATCGAAGTTGATCAGCTGGTGCGTGTTCCAAGCAGCTTGAAAAGCCGAAACCAACGGTTCAGCGATTGTCGCCGCTGCGGGATCAATCAAAGGCTTTTCCGAAGTCATCGGTGGCCTGGCAGCGTGGCTAGGTCTCGCCATGCCCGCACCGGCGAAGGCGCTCAATAGCGCTAGGACGAAGGCATGAGTTGAGCGACGCACATCAGTCTCCTACCGCAAAATCGCGCTGCCTTCGAAAGGCGCTGATTGGCACGTTACATGGCAATGACTCGGTTTTGAAGCGGCTGAAAAGGCGACCGCTTTCGAGGCGCCGGATACGCGCTCTGATCGGCGGCTTCGTCGGCAGATTCAGATGTTCGCGATGAGCATGCATATTAGTACCGTGCGCGGTCAGGCACCGGTTTTACTCGTCTCACGCCGCGGCCGGATAGCGCTCGAGCCATGGCGCTATCGCTCTGGTGGAGCTTGTCGAGCCAGTCCAGCGCGCTACTACCTTGCCAAACTGCGTTCACATCCATCCCAGCAGCAGCAAGGCGGTCGAGCCACTCAATCGGTAGCTGGTCGCCAGATCCATTCGATCCAAAGCGTCCCGCAACGAGCAGGACAACGAGCGGCCTGCCGTCCTCCTCTGTGCCGCTCACTGAGGCGCCGGCTTCAAGCAAAAGACCTAACGCGCGAAATTGAGCGGCCATGAGTTGAGCGTTGTGGTCCGTATGTCCGCGCAGCGGACGTTGCGCGGTCGCCACGAGGATTTGCAAGGCCGTGCTTGGTGGCGATCCCGTCCGATGGCCGATGCGGGTGCTCCAAGTCGCGGGGCTGTTGGGATCAGCGCCGCCATCGAGCAACAGGGAAACGATCTGATCAGTCGTCTCGCTGCCGCTCTGTACGGCGGAGCCGAGCGGCGAGTGCCGTGAACCCGGCCCCACGCTTACCGGTGCCTTCATTGCAATGGCTTCGCGGAGTAGGGCTACATTACCCTTGCTTGCGGCTATGTCGAGCATAGCTCTCTTCGCCTCGGCGCCGCTCTCGCTCAGAGCAGCGATCATGTCCGACGAGCCATTCTCGCGAGCTCTCACCAGCAATCGTGCTATTGCCGGCTCATCGTGCTCCTCGCGAAGCATTCGCCTAACTAAAGCCACATGATTGCCCGCGACGGCCGCTTCCATCAAGGGTTGTGGCCAGGGTCGAATGCGCGCCTCGACTTCGGGACGTAGCATCAGAGCGACAATATCGTCGCGTCCGAGTTGCAGCGCGATTTTGAGCGGCACCGTGTGTGCGAAGCCACGCACCGGTGCACATCCGCTCATCGGATCGGCCCCACGTGCGATGAGCCTCCCCGCAGCCTCGGTACGCCCCTGGATTGCCGCCCAGGCGAGCGGGGTAAGGCCGAAATCATCAGCGCGATCGAGTGTCGAGCGATCGGCCTTAGCGATCCATCGCGACATTGCTTGCGGAGCACCTCGCCTCACGGCTTCCGCCAGTGTTCGCGGTTTGTCGGATTCGATCAGGCGCCCCGCGGTCAACAGGCCCGGTTCAAGCAAGCTTCCCCGATGAGCGTTATCTTTGTTTCCAAGATTGCCCATGCAAAGATCGGCATAGGGAAACCGGCCGTCAGCTACGATTGCGCGGTTATAGGCCGCCGCGTAGGGGTGCCAGCGTTGCTCGATCTCGCACCCGTTAGGCGTTGAAGCGCAAGCAGCGATCACGTCGCTGTAGCCTTTCACCGCCAAGGTCAGCGGCGATCGCATCGTCGACGGATGCATGTCGGGAAAGCGACATGACAATCCGATCGGTGAGGTTCCGCCCATCGAACTCGACCAGATCAATCGGAAATCGCCGACCTCGGTTGCATGACGTGCGTCCTTCAAGGGATCGCCAGGTCCCTCCGCAAGACTCCGCTCGATCCGCTGATAGGCCGCGATCTGAGCCGGAGCTTGCGCGCGAACGGCCTCGTCCTCGTAGCGCAGGCACCCGTTCCAATATGCTCGCCGGGCACGGGCTTGTGCCGTCATGACCTCCGCGGACGGCTGAGCCGCAGCGCCGATCCAGGCCGAGCCGACAATGCCGGCAGCCACGACCATGCTCAAGACGATCGCTGTCAGTCTTCCCATTGGCGCATCATGCATTCGACTTATTACTGCATGCTTGCCGCTGACGCGAAGTGGTCAACCCGGCTGCGCGCCCACAATACCGAGTGAGCCACGTTGCTGAACATGGTGTAATCGCGGGGCGCGCTGCCACACAGCACGATCGGTGCTGATGCAGGTGGTTGTTCCCCGGTATGATGAAGAACGGGCTCTCGATTGGTGACCGGGCCCAGCATCAGCGGAGAACA
>NZ_LR732532.1 GCF_902506425.1 Novosphingobium sp. 9U
AACCCGGCAAACGGAGAGGGACTTTGACCACACTCACGCACCTGGAACGGCTCGAAGCCGAATCGATCCACATCATCCGCGAGGTCGTTGCCGAGGCTGAAAAGCCGGTGATGCTGTACTCCGTGGGCAAGGACAGCGCGGTGATGCTGCACCTGGCGCGCAAGGCGTTCTATCCCTCGCCGCCGCCGTTCCCGCTACTTCATGTGGACACCACGTGGAAGTTCAAGGCGATGTACGATCTGCGCGATCGCATGGCCAAGGAGTCCGGCATGGAGCTGCTGGTCTACCAAAACCCCGAGGCGACCGAGAAGGGCATCAACCCGTTCGATCACGGTTCGCTGCATACCGACATGTGGAAGACCGAAGGTCTGAAGCAAGCGCTCGACAAGTATGGCTTCGACGCAGCGTTCGGCGGCGCGCGCCGTGACGAGGAGAAGTCCAGAGCCAAGGAGCGCATCTTCTCGTTCCGCACCTCCTCGCACGGTTGGGACCCGAAGAACCAGCGTCCGGAGCTGTGGAATCTCTACAACGCGCGCAAGAACAAGGGCGAATCGATCCGCGTCTTCCCGATCTCGAACTGGACCGAGCTCGACATCTGGCAGTACATCCACCTCAACGACATCCCAATCGTGCCGCTCTACTTCGCGGACAAGCGGCCGACGTTCGAGTGGGAAGGCCAGCTGTTCATGGCCGACGACATCGAGCGGCTGGAGAAGGTGCTGGGCAAGAAGCCCGAGATCACCGAGCGTTCGATCCGCTTCCGCACACTGGGTTGCTTCCCGCTGACCGGTGCGGTCGAGAGCGAGGCCAAGACGCTGGAGGAGGTAATCCAGGAGACGCTGCTCACCACCACCTCTGAGCGCCAGGGTCGCGTGATCGACAAGGACGCCGGCGGTGCCGGCATGGAAGTGAAGAAGCAGCAGGGGTACTTCTGATGGCTGACATCGACACCAAAGACGCCGTCTACGTCACCGACAAGCTCATCGCCGAGGACATCAACGCATACCTCGAGAGCCATGAGCACAAGACCATGCTGCGCTTCATCACCTGCGGCAGCGTCGACGATGGCAAGTCCACACTGATCGGGCGCATGCTCTACGATTCGAAGATGATCTTCGAGGATCAGCTCGACGCGCTCTCGGCCGATTCCAAGAAGGTCGGCACGCAAGGCCAGGACATCGACTTCGCGCTGCTGGTCGATGGCCTCGCCGCCGAGCGCGAGCAGGGCATCACGATCGACGTCGCCTATCGCTTCTTCAACACCGAGAAGCGCAAGTTCATCGTCGCCGACTGTCCCGGCCACGAGCAGTACACGCGCAACATGGTCACCGGCGCCTCGACCGCCGACCTCGCGGTGATCCTGATCGATGCGCGCAAGGGCGTGCTGGTGCAGACGCGCCGCCACTCGTACTTGTGCCACCTCATCGGCATCAGGAACATCGTCCTGGCCGTGAACAAGATGGACCTGGTCGATTACGATCCGGCCGTGTTCGACGCGATCGTGAAGGACTATACCGAGTTCGCGCACTCGATCGGGATCGAGAGCTTCACTGCGCTGCCGATTTCGGGCTTCAAGGGCGACAACATCAC
>NZ_LR732533.1 GCF_902506425.1 Novosphingobium sp. 9U
GGGGAGAACTGCCGAGGCTCCTTCTGGGTACGGCCGAAATCTAAACAACCCAGTAAGTTCTTAATGCGCGAAGGCTTTCTGTTAACCACTCTCCGTTGAGCCCGATTAGCCACACTTACCTCTGTTGTTCATTGATGGCGCTGTGGACCTGAACAGACCTACCCCCGGGTGTAAAGTCTAAGAGTCGGATTCGAAACTAAGCATCTGATTTTGCGAGCCTTGCTACGCGGCGAGCGAGGAGCTGCACCGATGCGAGGAACAGCTATGCGGTGGCCGACGCGATGGTCTGCTCGAAGTTCTTGGCGGGACGCCGATCGCGATTGAGCCACGCAAGGGTACGTTCGACTACCCAGCGCCGAGGCAGGACCTCGAAGCCGCTAGGGGCATCGGATCGCGTGATGATCGCGATGTCCATCTGCTGATCCGGCGCAGGGCGTCCTTCAGCTTGTCTCCGGCATAGCCGCCATCAGCGAAGATTTTGCGCGGCCAGGGAAAGCTGTGCAGAATTTCTGCGAGCACCAGCGGCGCGCAGTCTTGATCCTGAATGTCGACGGTGTGGATCACAGCGTGACCCAGATTGCCTTGGGTATAGGTGAGGATATGGCGTTTGAGGCCCTTGACCTTCTTGCCCGCATCATAGCCGCGAGGACCGCCGCTCTCTGTTGTTTTCACACTCTGGCTATCGATCACGCCAGCGCTGGGCGAGGGCTCGCGACCTTCCGCTTCGCGCGAGATCATCAGCAGCGCATGATTGATCGTGAGCCACAGCCTATTGTCGCGCCACAGGTAGATCCAGCGCCGCACGGTCGAGACTGGCGGAAAGCAGGGCGGTAGCATTCGCACGGCAAACCGCCGCGCGGGAGGTACAGGATTGCCTCGAGGATGCGCCGCAGCGGCCACTCGCGGGGACACCCCACAACGGACGGCGGAGGGAGAACGGCTCAAGCCTGATCACCGCATCGATAAGTGGGCGACGCTGTTCGCCGCGCTGCTCATGGGGCTGTTGCCTGCGATCCTGCATCCTCATGTTCCGTACGTAAAGGATCTGCCGGTTCAAGCCGCCATGATGATCGCAGGTTTGGGATCGAAGAAGGGCGTGGAACGCGTTCGCGAACTCGACTTTTCGATGCCCTGGTCGAAGAAGGGCAGCTGATGCTTGCCGCCATCAACGCCGTGACCGTGCTCGGTTATCTCGTGCTGATGTCGCTTCTGCTCGATCATGGAACGCACGCCGCCGAGCCGCAGATACGACAGTTCAAGTTTGCCTCGCTCGGTGTCGCGTTCATGTGCTTCGGCATCGGCCGCATGGGATATGTGCCGCCTGCGCATGACCCGGATCAATGGATCTTCGTCATGGAGCACTTTGCCATCCTGATCTTCGGCGCGATCTACTTCTGGACTGGCTGCCGGAACACGCACGCTGAAGAGCGAAGCGGAATGCGCCGGCAGGAAGAAGCGGAGATGAACGCGCTCGTGAGCCTCGCCGCTAAGCGCCTCGAGGAAGAGAAAGACAAGCTGGTGCGCTGCCGAGTTGCGGTCAGCCGACAGGTATGTCGGCGCCGTTCTCGCCTTACCGCTTAGGCGGATACCAACCTGAGACCCATGCAAGCACCCGCGTGCGGAACTCATTTGCGGTCTCGACCTTGCCTTTTGCTGACAGACCATGATCGGCACGCCGTTCGGCTATTTGCTTGTGCTTTGCTGCGCGCGCTACTGCGCAACGCTCGATTAGTTCTTGCGACATAGTACTTCCCCACCGCCGAACCATTGTGGCCTGGCGGATTAAGTAAAGGCTAACAGCGCCTCGTATCGGCTCAGCGCTGAGCTAAAATCTGCCTCCGATCAGGAGACAATGACGACCTATGCTCTGGGCCAGCGGTCGCTGGCGCGGCTCGATGGCGTGCATCCCGTTCTCATCACCGTGGGCAAGCGCGCGATCGTAATCAGCACGCAGGACTTCGGCGTCTACGAAGGCGTGCGCACGCTCGAGCGTCAGCGCAAGCTGGTGGCGAGCGGCGCGTCCAAAAGGTATTGTCAAACCTAACGCACCAGAGTTGAAGCGGCAGCCGCTAACGGGTTCTTCAGAGAACGCCGGGCATGCCGCTCCCGCTGGCAGTCCTGCGAATCTGCTCGGCTTTTTTCCGGATGTGATACCGTTTGCCTGCTGATGAGCAGGCAAACGGGGAAGGGTCTCGCCTCGGGTGCGGCCAGTGCAGTTGCTTTGACAGCACCTACACAAACGTGGCCAGTCCTGAGCGTTTCCGAGTGATGTGACTTTGGCGACGGTCAGGAGCAGCCCCGCGCCGCGCCGTATGCCTCTCAGCGAACCAATCGGAGGGTTCTCATGCCGGCGGGCGCCGGCTCTGCGATTGCGGTGACGGGTTCTCGTCGTTGCTCATCAACGCTTACCTGCTTGCGCTTGGATCGCTCGTGCGGGTGGCTTGCAGCGGAACAGGCTGCCGCGCGAGCTAACAGACGACGGTGCTCCTCCCAAGCGACTACATGCGCGACTGCGGCGCCGTCGAAGTAGGCGGCTTCTGCGTAGATCATTGTGGTTGCTTGCAGCTTGGCAGCGCGGACAGAGCCGCGGAGCTTACTCCGCGACCCTGACCATTGCATTTGGGCGACCCGTTCAGCCGCGGTAGGTTCTGAGGCTTAAGAATATATTGCATAGCACGCTCTCGGACTGATGAAGGCCGTAGACCCCTGCGATCTAGGACCTGCGATCGTGTGCGATCTTAGCTGATGGTGGTGGTCCTGCGGAGCCGAGGCCAAAATGAGCCTCAATCTCTTAAAGGGTTGTAAAGGGCTGTTAAATAATTGAGCCTCCACGTTCACCAAACGTGATTGCAGAGTCTTCATCAGCGTGGGTCGGCGACTCGAGCAGGGGTGGTCAGCGCCGCCGTCCGCGCTGCCCTATGGTCGATAAACGCCTGGGTCCCCATCAGGCCGATCACACCCGCCATAGCGGCTATCAGGGGCCAGAGGAGGTCTACGTTCACCAGCCATCCCATAAGCACCATGAGGGTAAGTGAAATCAGGCGACGCATTCGCCGGCTCCTGCCTTGCACCCCGGCCCGCGTTCAACGTTGTGACACGGGCCGCAAAAACCTGCGGGCCCCTGTGTACGTGCGACGGAGGCTCGCCGTCTCATTCCAAGACAATCGGCTGCAGCGGCTTTGCCGCTCCCGAAAGCGGCTTGCACGCGCCGGCTGTCAGCCTCAACATCGGGGAGTATAAGCAGAGAGAGCGCGGGGCTTCTGCCCACGCCATGGGACGAGGTTGAGGATTGAGCCAGACGAGACTTGAGATGGCCGCTCGCCATGTGGCGGAAGCCCAGCGCGCCTCGAAGCGCAACGTGAGCGCATCGTCAGCCTAAGTCGCGCGCGCGGGACTATGAAGACGCTCATGACCTACTGCAGATCAAGGTCTGCGCGCTGGACATTGCGCGGCGCGACTACGAGCGGGCTAAAGCTGGGCGTAGAAAGAAGCTTCAGCAACCTTGACGAAGCTTGTTGGCGGCTAGCCCGTGGGCGGCGCTGCTCGAATGCTAGCTTCAAGCCGGTGAATGCCACGGCGACGCCATATAGCTCGTGCACCGCGAAGACGGCGACACCACTTTCTACTCATCGTTGGCGAAAGATGGCAGTCCGATGCGCCGCCAGAGACCGTCGTCCTGGAAGAGGCCTCCCCAAGTCTCCGTTACGCTCCAACCATCTATGTAGGCGTAGTCTCTCTTCAGCTTATCAAGCTCGTGAAGCACCGGCGCGCCGCCGAAGATCACGCCTCCGGGCGGCAGCTTCTTGTACTCACAGGCATCGGCTTCGGTCACTTCATCAATCGAGGCAGCGAGCACATCCTCAGCGCAGGTGAACACACCGACTGCAACCTTGTTTTTACTCACGCGGACGAACCACGGTCCCTGATCTTCAATCACCGCAGCGCTCCTGAACCACCCTAAGGTGGCTATCGAGGCGAACCTGCGGCTCGTGATCTCGATTGCCAAGAAGTACACCAACCGCGGCCTGCAGTTCCTGGACTTGATCCAGGAGGGCAACATCGGCCTGATGAAGGCGGTCGACAAGTTCCAGTACCGCCGCG
>NZ_LR732534.1 GCF_902506425.1 Novosphingobium sp. 9U
AAAGCGGGACTGCCTTGTCGATCGCGGCCGACGGTGACTTCAGTTTGAGAGCAAGACCCGGAGTGCCGCTGGTCACGAAGCGGACTAGCTCTACATGCACGTTGTAGAGGACGAACGGCATGAACAGCGAAGACGCACACGCTCGAGCCATCCTGGCTGATCCGCGTTGGGCGCGCATCGTCGCCCGCGACAAGACCGCTGATGGCGAGTTCTCGTATACGGTCGGCACGACCGGCATCTACTGCCGGCCGTCTTGTGCTTCACGGGGGTGCAACCCCAAGAACGTCACGATCCACGACACGCTCGAAAGCGCACAAGCAACCGGCTTCAGAGCATGCAAGCGGTGCAAGCCCGACGGTCCGGCGGCAGATGTCGTGAACGCTGAGTTGGTGACGCGGGTGTGCCGCATGATCGAGGAGAGTGAGACCGCACCGTCACTGGCCGATCTTGCCGAGGCACTCGGATTGAGCTCGGGCTACCTTCACCGGGTCTTCAAGGCCCACACGGGTCTCACGCCGAAAGCGTACGCCAACGCCTGCAAGGCGAAGCGCGTGCGCGAAGCGCTTGTGGCAAATGCCAGTGTAACCGACGCGATATACGACGCCGGCTACAACTCGAGCAGTCGCTTCTACGAGACGTCCAACGCCCTGCTGGGGATGACGCCCTCCGCTTATCGCAAAGGCGGAACGAAAGAGGATATCCGGTTCGCAATCGGAGAAACGTCTCTGGGATCCATCCTGGTGGCGTCGAGTGCGAAAGGTATTGCCGCGATTCTGCTCGGAGATGATCCCGAGGAGCTCGCCCGCAACCTGCAGGACCGCTTCCCAAATGCGACGCTGATCGGAGCCGACACCGCTTACGAGGAGGTTGTCTCCAAGGTCGTCGGGTTCGTCGAAACCCCCACCATCAGTCTCGACCTGCCTCTCGACGTGCGCGGCACCGCGTTCCAGCAGCGGGTGTGGCAAGCGCTTCGGGACATCCCGGTTGGAACGACTATCTCCTATGCCGCGATCGCCGAGCGCGTTGGCGCGCCGAGCGCCACGCGCGCAGTTGCTGGGGCCTGCGCAGCGAACAAGCTGGCGCTTGCCATCCCATGCCATAGGGTAGTGCGGAACGACGGTGCGCTGTCCGGCTACGCCTGGGGCGTCGAGCGCAAGCGCGCCATTCTCGAACGCGAGCGTGCTGCCGCCTGAGCCAACCTACGCACCATGCTTGCGTCGATGTCGTATGGAGTGAGAGACATGACCGACGAACAGCGGCTTTCCTCAAGCGAGATCACGCAATCTCAAGCCCCTGGCGATGAGGAGGTCGACTCGAAAAGCGCCAGCATCAAGGCCTTTGATTGGCAGACAATCACGCACGACCTCGACCGGCAAGGATGGGCGATCCTTCCGCGGCTGCTGACCGCTGGTCAATGCGCGGACCTGGCGAGCATGTATGGTGACACGCTTGCGTTCCGAAGCCACGTCGTCATGGCGCGCCACGGCTTCGGCAAAGGCGAGTACCGCTACTTCTCATATCCGCTGCCGGACTTGGTGCAGGAATTGCGGACGGACCTCTACCAAAGACTGCTCCCGATCGCGAACGCCTGGCAGGCGCGCATGGGGCTGGACGTCCGCTTCCCCTCGGACGTCGCTGAGTTCCTGGAGCGGTGCCACGCTGCGGGGCAGCGCCGCCCCACACCGCTGCTGCTGCGGTATGGGCCGGGCGACTACAACTGCCTTCACCAGGACCTCTACGGGGAACATGTCTTTCCTCTGCAGGTGGCGACGCTGCTGTCGCAGCCGCACGAGGCGTTCGAGGGTGGAGAGTTCGTCCTCACCGAGCAGAGGCCCCGCATGCAGAGCCGGCCCATTGTGGTCCCGCTCGCCAGGGGCGATGCCGTCGTCTTCGCAGTGAACAGCCGTCCGCACCGCGGGACCAAGGGCGACTATCGGGTCACGCTCCGCCACGGCGTCAGCCAGGTGCGCTCAGGTAGCCGGCGCACTCTGGGCATCATCTTCCACGATGCCACTTGAGGCGATGTTCGGCTTTTGCAGCCCCTGCCCTCTCACAGGACAGGGGCTGCAAAGCTCAGCAGACGCCTTGTGGGGCGGCAACGCGGGCACGATCAACGTCGGGCATGCGGTACTTGCTCTCCTCGATCTGCGCGAGGCGAGATGGAGCAGCCTCAACGTTAGAAACACCGTAGAACTTCTGAAAATTCATAATCAGCGGCTGCCACTTGGCCGGATCGATCCGGTTTTCGTGCCCTTCCATGAGCAGGCTAGGGAGGACGTGAACACGCGTGATGCGTACCTCGAAAGCCGAAAGGAGACCCGCAACCTGGGGATCATCCGCCATGATGTCATGACGCTCGGCTAGCACAGCCTCGAGCTGGATTGGGCACTCAAGCGCGCGCGGAGCCGCGACAGTTCGCGAGGGAATCGGCGTCAGTCCGGCCACCTCGAAC
Source organism: Novosphingobium sp. 9U (assembly GCF_902506425.1). Lineage (NCBI taxonomy): Bacteria > Pseudomonadati > Pseudomonadota > Alphaproteobacteria > Sphingomonadales > Sphingomonadaceae > Novosphingobium > Novosphingobium sp. 9U. The sequence goes on from NZ_LR732534.1 coordinate 2,453, forward strand.
TTGCTGGGTTCGTAGTCATAGCCAAGCTGCTTCTTGAAGTTCGGGATTTCCCTGGAGCCCGTCAGACGCGCGAGCCGGTCTACGGCGTCGACCTGGTGCACCGTCGGCAGGTTCAACACGCACTCGCCCGTCCGCATCATGTTCTGCGGCGTCTGAGATGCGGTCTGCAGGCCGAGCATGCACCGCCAACCTAGCCACCATGCCGACGACATCGGCGC
>NZ_LR732535.1 GCF_902506425.1 Novosphingobium sp. 9U
ACATGACGCTGCAAACGATCGGCGCGTTGAGCGATAACCCGCACATCAGCCTGCCAGCACTGGCAGCCTGATCATCCTTGGCCCTGCCCAGGATCGGTGTTCCTACACCACCCCGCGGGGCACTACCTAGAGACCTTCCGCGCTCGTCAACACTGACTATCGTGTTCAGTCGTCCTTTGGTGCGGAGAGCAACATTCCGGCGGCGATCATCGCATCGGCTATCTTGGCAGGCACGAGTGGGTAGGCTCCACTCTCCACTGCTTGCCGGATCTGAGCGACTCGTTCCACATCGACTGGCATCGACCCAGTTGAAAGCGACAAGGCAGTAGAGGCGACTGGAACGGCCGCAGATGCTGTCGTCAGAGCGGTAGTGCTTTTCACCGACGCCGCAGGCTTGGCGCCTTCTGCCCGCCTCGTGATCGCAAGCTGGTACAAACTGAGTCTATCTATTGCCATAATGCCGATCCTTTTGCTCCGACCTACAGAACGGCACTGCAAGGCGCGGAGTTAATGGACAGGCTGCAAGAACTTGCCGCCTACACGGCAAGTATCTGCCAAACGTTACTTAATTCTTGTTTGATGAAACGGAGCGGCATGCCCGAGCCCAGCTGGCGCAGCGACAAGCGCGCATCATCTGAGCGGGACTATGGCAGCAAGTGGTGCTATCAGTCCGATGCGGACTGCTCTCCACATGATGCACTTGGGTCTTTGAGGGCCGCTGGCTAGCTCGCGATAACATGCCACTCAGCCAAGGCAACTGAGCGGCGTTCCTTGTAGGTCTCTCGGCTGACTTGGTGAAGTTCCAGGTTGAAAGTGGTTGTGGATGTTGGCGTGGACAGAGGCGAACTTTTGCAAGGTCTTCACCCGCCTGAATCTGAGCATCGCGCTCTTTCGTCGTCGGAACGGCAGATGCGAGTTCTCGACCCTGTTGTTGGCCCTGCGTCCGACCTCCTGCTTCTCGCAATTGCCGAGTTCGTTCATCGCCGCGCAGCATGATCGCAGCCCATCAGTGGTGATGGTCTCAGGCGAGCCGTGGCGCTTCAGCGCCTTCTTCATGAAGCTGAGCGCTGCCGCCTTATCGCGGGTCTTTATGATGTAGCTCTCGAGCACCTCACCTTCGTGATCGACTGCCCGCCACAGGTACACCATCTCGTCGTTCAGCTTTGCGTACCTCTGATCGAGGTGCCAGCGCCAGTGGCGGAGCCCCCGCATCCGGCACACCCGCTTGCGCTGGACCTCCCCTGCGAACATGGGACCAAACCTGTTCCACCGTAGCCTGGCTGTCTCGTGGCAGATGTCGATCCCCCGCTCGAACGGCAGATCTTCCACGTTCCGCAGGCTAAGCGGAAAGCGGACGTACATCAGCACCACAAGTCGGATCACCTCCGGTGACGAGATGAAGTAGCGGAACGGGCTCGCTGGTTCCCGCGGACGAGGCATTTACCTGCCCTACCCCGGCCTGCTTACCAGCAGGCGCACTTGGTTTGACAGAACCAGCTGGTGGCTTCCTTGGCGGTGGCGGCGGAAGCGGCGGCGCTTCAAAAAATGATCTCGGCAACTCTGGAGGTCGCGGTGGCGACGGCTGCGTTATCGCGACAACATACTTCTGATTGGACGCATCACCGCGCATCAGATGAGACAATCATAAGCTACTAAGATGTGAGTTTTCTGGTGTGCCCAGCTGATCTCGACCTAAACCGTGATGCCGTTAGGATACAAAACACAGAACAGCAGCTCGGCAAATCTCAAATCGTCACTGCCATCAGTAGAAGTGCAGAGTTAATGCCGTGTATACCGCTACAGCGCTGCATACATTGCATTTATCGCTGTAAGCATGTTGCCTCTCGGATCGTTTTGGTCGATGATTACTAGAGAGGGGGCCTAATCTAAAAGGCATACCAGTGGAGAGTGTCAAAGCTTTGATTGCCGACCCTCTGCCCTTGCTTCGTGAGGGGCTGGCCCCAGCAATGCGCTATGCTTTACCCGGCTGTACGGTTTTGAGTGCTGGTACCCTAGCTGAAGCCGAAGCCCTAGCCGGTACGCGAGGCCGGATCGCCATGGCAGTGCTGGACCCCGAGCTGCCAGATGCAAAAGGGCTCTCTGCCCTTCTCCGGCTTCAGTACAGGCTCCCGCGAGTTCCGATTGCTCTACTTGTGGCGCCTCGTGCGCGAGCGCTCGTAGGGACCGCCCGAGCAATGGGGGCTGCGGGCGTTTTGTTGAAGTCTGCCAAGGTCGATGAAATAGCTGAAGACCTCAGATCCATTGCCAACGGAAGATCGGTTTTCCCGCCCCATTCAGTCCCATCGCAAGCGGCTTCTATTCGCGAGATATTGGGTCAGTTATCGGATGCTCAACGACGCGTGCTTTTTGCACTTGCCGATGGACGCGCGAACAAGATGATAGCTCATAATCTGGGTGTCTCTGAAGCAACCGTAAAGGCGCATCTTACCGCAATTTTTCGACAACTGGGTGTCACGAATCGCATGGAAGCCATGTTGGCATTGCAGCCGATTCTTGGTGAGCTGGTGGCTTAAGCCAACACGCTGCGTTCTTAAGCGGCTCAGGAAACCCACTCCAGTTTACGTCCATCTTTGGTTGCCTGCTGGTTGCCAGCGCCACAGCGATTATTTTGGCGGGAGCTTCCCTCCATGTGCCATCGGCCCGACCCAGTTCCGGCCACTTAGGCCGCCCTGCGCCCCTCCCAACTTCTGCCACCCGATCATGTGAGGTCCGGTGCTCTTCCGGGCGCCCGGTACGGCACGGGTAGGACTTTGTTATCCTTCGATGTTAAGCGGACCGCGATGCCGGTCCGTTACGGACGCGTATGTCTGCCAGTCGCGCTCTTCGGTTTGTATGTCGATCGCTGATCGTCAGTGGCGCTGCCCTGGTGATTGTCACGATTAGTACCACCGAGCAGACTTTCCGCGACCGTTTGCTCGTCGTGACGGGTGTATTCTGCGTGCTGCTCGGAACAGGTGTGCTTCGGGAGCTCGGCTGGCGCGCTCGGCCATCAGGCAGCAAGGACACGCAACGTCCTCACAGCGCGGTCGCGGTGGGACAGGAAGCAAACTTGCCCTATGACGAGGCGGCTGAGTAGTGGGAGGCGCCTGCTGAACCACTGCAGGAGGACCGCGTCGGCCGTGCATTTGCTCAGACGAACTGATTGAACCAAAGCACAAGCTCAGCAGTTTAGATCCATTCGAGCATGTCCATGAGCGGCATCTGCGCGAGTCATGACAGCTGGCAAGGCAACCACATGGCAAGGAAACTAGGCGCTAATTATGAGGATGCGCGCGTAATCGAACGCAGCATCCCGTTGCCTGACACATCGCGCTGGGTTGCTAAGCGCAAAGCGGACGTTGTCGCTGCGATCGAGAGAGGAGCCATCTCCATGAACGACGCTTGCGAACGATATCAGCTTAGCCATCATGAGCTGACTTCTTGGAGGCGAGCCGTGCGCCGGAAAGGCGCAGCTGCCCTGCCAGCCAATAACAACGAACATGAACGGCTTAAGAGGCAAGGCTGACGGCTCCGATCCGCCTCATACCCTCCACCCATCAAGTGATGAGTGTCGTCGAATAGTGGCTCTTGCCGCCTCACGCGCCAGCTTGGGCAGTCGGACGTCGTGCTTCATGCTCGGCGGCGTCCTCCAGGTTCACTGTAGATCTTATCTAGGACGCCTCGGAAAACGACTTCCGGGTTCGTCCAAGAAAACTCTGAAGCCTTCTACCTTAAGCTTGTCGCGGAACGCGCTCAACGCGTCGCCCTCAGTTTGGAACGACCTGTTCCACAGAGTTGAGGTTCCTTGCTCATTTACGACCTCAAGCCGCCAAGTTGGCCGATCTTCTAGTCGGTATATTTGGACTTCAATCAGGCGGCCATTCTGGGCGACCTCGTGACTCAACTGCGAATAGATCAGTTCAGGTAAGCCCTCAAATCCACTAATCACGGTGTCCCCTCGCGACTTGCAAGCAGCGATCCATGCCTCGAATCGCCTACAAGCTGTATTCACACGGCAAAGCTGGCAAGCAACCCGGCATTGCGGGCGTCAATCTCGTGCGCTTGACAGGGCAGCGGTGGAATGAAGGCGAAGCAGTACACTTACATCTGCAGTTGCCCTGACCATTGTTGGGGCAGGTGCCGCTCGAACGTGAAGGCTTGTTGACGATGATCACCCGAGCGCGCGTTGAGGCTGGCGGCCTGATTCTCTTCCTAGTACTCATCACGGTCGCGCTAGGACTGGTAGTTTCCAGCTTCTTCGGCGCCCTGCTGTGGGCCGCTTTGGCCGCGATGGTCTTCCAGCCACTGTTTCAACGGCTGCTTGCCAGGTCGCCGGGACGCCGCAACATCGCGGCTGCATCAACCCTTCTAATCATCACGTTCGCGGTCGTGATCCCTGCGCTGGTGATATCGAGTTTGGTGGTCGACCAGGCGGCCGGCGTCTACGAGCACATCCGCACCGGTGAGATCAACTTCGCTTCGTACTTCCAGAAGGTACACGATGCCCTGCCTAATCGCCTGCAAGGTTTGCTGGACAGGTACGGGTTCGACAGTCTCGATAGAGCTCAGGCGCAGATCACGCAGGCGATCAGCCGAAGCGCCAGCCTCCTTGCAAGCCGGGCTTTGTCGATTGGCGCGAACGCCGCCAGCTTCTTGCTAGCCTTCGGTGTCGGGCTCTACGTCACCTACTTCCTGTTGCGCGATGGCGAGCAGATAGGCCCCGCCATCGTGCGCGCACTGCCCCTACAGGCAGCCGCTGCAGAGCGCCTTGCCGAGAAGTTCGTTGCTGTCGTGCGCGCGACGATCAAGGGATCGGGGGTGGTTGCCTTGGTCCAGGGCCTTCTAGGAGCGATCACTTTCTGGATAGTCGGTCTTCCGGCAGCTCTCCTGTGGGGCATGTTGATGGCCATCGCGGCTCTGCTGCCGGCAATTGGCCCTGCCGCCATCATCTGGGCTCCCGTTGCCACTTACCTCCTGGCGACCGGTGCCATCTGGCAAGGCGTACTCGTTGTCGTGTCCGGCGTCTTGCTGATCGGCCTCGCCGACAACATCCTGCGTCCGATCCTTGTTGGTAAAGACACAGGCATCCCCGACTGGCTCGTTCTGGTCACCACCCTGGGTGGCATCAACTTGGTCGGTCTTAGTGGAATTGTTATCGGGCCGCTGGCTGGTGCCCTCTTCATCACTGGTTGGCAGATGCTGACCGAACAGCGGGAGGAGCAACCAGGACGAGCGCCGGTGGCACCTCCTGTAGACGAATGACCAGAGCGGATGAGGAAGGTAGTGTGGTCTGGCTTGAAGCTGTCCTGCAACTGAAGCGAAGAAGCACTGTCCTGAAACCAGGTTCTGTTGAAACCTAATCGGCCAAGCACCACCCGCATGCCCCGTGACGAGATTAGATCGAAAGTTCGTCAGATGACCTGATCCGCCGACCGGGCAGACGCCGGTTTGCAGCAGCCGGCAAGCGCCCGCTTGACGCTATACTGCAAGCAATTTGCAACGAATCGTTTTTATGGTGATCAGGTCGGTTCCGGATGCCGCTGGTGGAACACGTCACCAGCCCCGTGCGGAACCTGCACCCGCACTGCTGTAGTTAGTCGCACTTGCGCTTGCCTATCGGATGGCTGCCGATGCTTGTGCCACGGGCGGGCTCCGGACCGCGCGCTGTTGCGAGAGGTTCGATTTGACTCGCATGCCATCGATCCCGGCTGTCGCGCACCAGAGGTACCCCGCAGGAGTTGCACAGAGCGATGTAAGCGCCGTTCTTACCTCGAGCGATGGACACCAGCGAGGGTTTGTGTCGGCCAAGAGCGCACAAGATCGACATGCATGCATAACCCGTTTCTGGATGAGTTGTGCCATCCTCGCTTACCGCGCCCCGGGGTGACACTGACTATCGGTGCTGCAGTCGATGACAATGCGAGCGATGCCTCGCAGTGGCTCGGCAGAAGGCCAGCGTCATCGATCAGCTTCCTGTTGAACACTGCGGCCGGAACGTGCTCGTGATGTGAGCGTTCGCAGGCACGACGACGTTGCTGCAGCGTCCACTTGCCGAAATCATCAGGAGCGCCTCATGTCCGCAACCGCCGAATCCACCCCGACGCTCGTGGAAGCAGAAACCAAGGGGTTGAAGGTGCGCTCGCGCGATGGCGACAGTCTGGGGCACATCAGCACGCTTATGGTCGACAAGCGCTCAGGCCAGTCGACCTATGCCGTCCTGAGCCTTGGCGGGTTCCTCGGCATGAACAAGAGCTACTATCCGGTGCCGTTCAGCCTTGTGGCCTACGATACCGCCAATGACGATTATGTGGTCACGACAGACCGGCGCGTGCTGGAAGGCGGCCCGAGCTGGGCCAACAACGCTCCTGAGTTCAACGAAGCGTATGCCGATCGCGTGGCCGGCTACTATGGCACGGAGCGTACGCGGATCGCGTAAACCAGCGCGCCACGAAAGCTTACGACGGGGACCGCCGCCTGAGAGTTTCAGGCGGCAGCTCCTTGCTTGAGCTGCTTAGATTGGCGCGCCGGACGGAGTGCCGGGCGCAGTAGCCGATTGCTCATCATCGGTTGCTGGTGCAACGTGCTCTTGAGCCGCAGCAACAAGGTCATCCTTCTTCTCGCGCGCCGCGCTCACCAGATTGTCGGCCTGCTCAGAAGCGACGTTGCGGGCCTTCTCACCGATGCTCCCGAGCGCCTGATGTTCAGCATCGCTCTCCGGTAGCAGGCTAC
>NZ_LR732536.1 GCF_902506425.1 Novosphingobium sp. 9U
TTGAGCGCCGCGGTCAGTGCGTCCTTGTTGGCGTCAGTGTCATTCGCAAGGACGTTGCCGTTGCCTGTCTCACCAGAAACGATCGTCAGCGCATCGCTCTTTGCCTCAGGCGCCGTGTTCTGCACAGCCTTGGGTGATACCGTCACCGACACGGTAGCAGTCGACGATGCCTTGCCGTCGGTGGCGGTGTAGGTGAAGCTGTCGGTGCCCGAGAAGCCCTCAGCAGCCTTGTAGACATAGTTGCCATCGGCTGCGAGCGTGACGGTGCCGTTTGCAGGCCCGGACTTGAGCGCCGCCGTCAGTGCGTCCTTGTTGGCGTCAGTGTCATTCGCAAGGACGTTGCCCTTGCCCGTCTCACCAGAGACGATCGTCAGCGCATCCTCGTATACCTCGGGCGCCACATTTAGCGATGGTCTAGTTGCAGTTGGTTGTCCCCCTGCAGCCAGAGCGTCGATCTCCTCGATGGTCGCATTGAGGTTATCGGTCCCGCCCATGTAAAAGACCACCGTAGTCGACTCGCCGGCTCCCAACGTGCCCAGCTTGAAGTTCAAGTTCATGGTCACATCGGTCTTAGTGACCGTTCCAACCTTCTGTGCGACAGACACTCCGGCGTCGTAAGGGTCCTCGTTGATGAAGCCGTACGTTGTAGCAACCGCGCGGGTATCGCTGGTGTAGAGGAAGATCGGGTCGCTCGTCGCGCTCGCTCCAGCTGTGACTAGTGCCCCCCCATCACCCTGCCTGACGATCTTGTTAACCGTCGAATAGCCTTCGACCAAATCAGGATCGATGGCGCGCAAATAGCGTACATCGCTCATTGCTTCAGATGAATTGTTGGTCAAGGTGACTTCAAAGCGAACGTACTTGGCGTCTTCAGTCAGCGTGATTGTCTGATCAACGCCAAGCTTTTCCGTGGTCGCGCCCTTCCAATTAGCTTCGGCGACACCTGCGGCAGAGCCATTGCTGCTTTTCCCGGCAATTTCGGTGAGCCCGGCCAATTCCTGATTAGAATGAACGTAAGTTTTGCCGTCGGTCTTGTAGCCGATGTTGAAGCCTTCAATTGGCGCCCCGCGCACCACAGCATCGCGCATAGCAGCCTTACCCGTGCCAAACCCGTCGGTGTCTGCCAGCAGTCCGACACGCTTATAGGTCAAATCATGATCTACTCCTTCTGGAGCAGAGTACCGGCTGCCGATGTTTCCGCTGCTGTTCACCCCGACGGACAAATACTTCCCTTGGAGGAAGATCTCATTTCCGACCATCTTGTTAATCAAAGTCATGCGTCGATCCTCAAAGGCACCAGCAGCGTTGCCGCTCTGCGCGTTTCGTTCTGTCGATCACATACCCCCCCGGGCAGTGTTCAGTGCAATGATGAGCATGTCATCGCGCTCTCTAATTGCCCGGTGGCAAGTTACGAAATGTCCTCACAAATCCGGTTTCCAGGACGTTCATAATTAGACTAATCTTTGTGCGTGATCATTCCAGCCTCCTTGCTAAACGCGGATCGTTAACTAGGCCCTGTTGACATAGTGAATCCCCGAGCGTGGTGATCTCTGATTCAAGACTGCCTTTTGGAGGCGGAGTTCGACCGAGGCGATCTGTCAGACGAGGAATGGGCAGTCGTTGGGCTGCTGCTGCCTTCTGAGCGGGGCCGCAAGGCTAGGCCTGCGAACGACAATCGGCGGTTTCTCAACGGCATGCTGCATGTTTTGCGGGTTGGTTGTTCCTTGGCGCGACATGCACGAGCGCTACGGCAAGTGAAACTCGGTCTATTTCCGCTTCCGCCGCTGGGCTGAGCAGGGTGTGTGTGGGATGCTCTCTACCCTCGTAAATTTAGGGCTGACCGATGACTGGCAGCACATGATCGATAGCACAATCGTTCGCGGCCACTCTCAGGCAGCGGGTGCTAAAGGGGGACCTGCAAGGAGGGCTTTGGTCGAAGCCGCGGCGCTTTACGAGCAAGATCCATGCCCGCTGCGACGGTCAGGGACGCCTCTTGGCTTCGTCCTGACGAGCGGCGAGGTCTCGGACTACAGGGCTGTGCCGGCCCTGCTCGACATGCCCGTCACCATGCCCAAGGCTCTGCTTGCCGACAAAGGCTACGACAGCGACGGCGTTGCGAAAACCTGCTCTGGCGAGGCATCCTGCCGATCATTCCACCCAAGGTAAACCGCCGTGAGCCAGCAATTTGCGACTTCAGGCGAAATCGTGATCGCAACCACGTCGAGCGCTTGTTCAGCAGGCTCAAGCAATCGCGCCGCATCGCCACCCGCTACGACAAAACTGCCTCGTCGGAAGGTGTACGGTGGACTTGGTGTCGGCGAGCTGCGACGGGTTAAGCAGCTCGAAGAGGAGAACCGCAAGCTCAAGCAGTTGGTTGCGGACCTGAGCCTGGACAAGCACATCTTGCAGGACGGTTTATCAAAAAGGGTCTGACGCTTGGGCGGCGGCGCGAGCTTGTTGCGCACGTCCAGGCGTCTCGCGGGGTGAGTGAAAGGCGTAGCTGCTCGGTGCTCGACGCCGAGCGATCTTCGGTGCGCTACACCTCGCATCGACCGGACTAAACGCCATTGATGATGCGCATTCGCGATCTGGCTGCGACGCGTACGCGGTATGGCTTCTTCAGGATCTATATCCTGCTGCGCAGGGAAGGATGGCAGGTGAACCATAATCGCGTTTACCGGCTTTACCGGTAGGATGGACTGAGCCTTCGGCTCAAGAAGCCGCGGCGCAACGTCAGTGCTGCCAATCGTGAAAGGCAGCCTGCAGCATCGGCGGC
>NZ_LR732537.1 GCF_902506425.1 Novosphingobium sp. 9U
CCCCTCCACCATCCGCTGCGCGGACGGTCCCCCTCCCCCAGTGGGGGAGGAGCCTATCCGGCAGCGTTAGATCTTGCCGACGAGGTCGAGCGAAGGGGCGAGGGTTTCGCTGCCTTCTTCCCACTTGGCCGGGCAGACCTGGCCGGGGTGCTCGCGCCAGTACTTGGCGGCCTTGATCTTGCGGACGAGTTCGGTGGCATTGCGGCCCACGCCCTCGGGGGTGATTTCTACCAGCTGGATCACACCGTCCGGATCGACCACGAAGGTCGCACGGTCGGCCAGGCCAGCGCCTTCGCGCAGCACGCCGAAGTTGTTGGTCAGCGCGTGGTTCTGGTCGCCCAGGAACGCGTACTTGAGCTTGCCGATCGTCTCGGACGTGTCGTGCCAGGCCTTGTGGCTGAAGTGCGTGTCGGTCGAGACGCCGTACACTTCCACGCCGAGGCCCTGCAGGGTCTCATACTGCTCGCCGAGGTCTTCGAGCTCGGTAGGGCAGACGAAGGTGAAGTCAGCGGGGTAGAAGAAGAACACGGCCCACTTGCCTTCGATGTCCTTCTCGGTGACGTCGAAGAAGTCCTTGCCGGCCTGGAACGCGGTGTTCTTGAACGGCTTGATGGTGCTGCCGACGATACCCATGGAACATATTCTCCTGCTTGGTTGGACTGTCCGAGGCAGGAGATAGGATGCCGATGTGATGGTTGGTAGCCGGAAGGTTCGATTGGCTTGATCGGTCTGGGCGATCACCGGGCGGTGGGGTGAGTGGCTGGGGCGATCAGTTGAGAAGGCGCGGGATCTCCGGCCAGCAGCTGAGCGTATCCGGTGCTGGTACGCTGCCCGACCCCAGCGCACAGCCGATATCAACAGGCCTGTTCATTACCGATTGGACACTTGTTGATCTCGGCACACCTGTCCCGTAAAGAGACAGGTCAGGGGCAAGTGCATGAATGGCCGCAGAATGCCGTGCCTTCCCCGCAAGCCCGCACGGGCACGATGGTGGAGGAAGGCATGAGGATCCAAGGCAAATTGCTGTGCGCGTGCGCGCCGTTCGCGCTGCTGGCAGGCGCCGCGCCCGCGATGGCCCAGGACGCTCCGGGCGCTGCGCCCGCGCCGGCTCGCCCCCAGGCGCAAAACGAAAGTGCGATCGACGAAGGCGCGATCATCGTCACTGCCCGGCGCCGGGCCGAGACCGCGCAGGAAGCGCCGGTGGCGATCTCGGTGCTGTCGAGCGCCATGCTCGATCGCTATGCGGTCAAGAGCATCAACAACATCGCCTCGCTCACTCCCGGCCTGATCACCGGCGAAAGCTCGGGCTCGATCGGCGGCTCGATCTCCTTGCGCGGCGTCGGCTCGGGCGAGAGCCAGCCGTTCATCGACCAGGTCGTCTCGATCAACGTCGACGGTGTCCAGATCAGCACCGCGCAACTGCTGCGCGCGGCGCAGCTCGACCTGCGGCAGATTGAGGTGCTGCGCGGGCCGCAGGCGCTGTTCTTCGGCAAGAATTCACCGGGCGGCGTCATCTCGCTGACCAGTGAGGACCCGGGCGACCGGCTCGAGGTGATCGCCCGCGCCGGCTACGAATTCAAGGCCAACGAGAAATATGGCGAGCTGATCGTCTCCACCCCGCTGACCGACACGCTGGGCCTGCGCCTCGCGGGCCGCTACTCGGACATGGATGGCTACATCAAAATCGCGCAGCTGCCCGCCAGCGCCTATCCTGCCGGCGTCGATCCCTATGACCTGAAGGCGTTCCCCAAGCAGAAGGAGACGTTCCTCCGCGGTACCCTGGCGTTCGATCCGTCGGATCGCTTCTCCTTCAAGCTCAAGGGCACGTACACCCGCACGCACATCGTCGGCGGCGCGTCCTATTTCACCGACGTCACCTATTGCCCCTACGGCGTGCCGCAGGAGACGTTCCAGAGCCCCGACAACTGCCGTAATGATGGCACCATCGTCACCTCGCTGCTGCCCGCCGCCTACCCCGGCATCAGCCAGTTTAACCTCAAGGACCGCCACGGGGCGCGCTACAACAAGCAGGCGCTGATCGCCGGCACGGCCGAGTACAAGCTGACCGACGACCTGACGCTGACTTCGGTGACCGGATATTACTGGATCCGCGAGAGTCTGATGTCGAACGGCTCTTACCAGATCACCCCGAACTACGGTTTTTCGGTGAAGTTCAACTCCAAGCAGTTCACCGAGGAGCTGCGTTTGGCCTCCAGCTTCGACAGCCCACTGAACTTCCTGGTCGGCGGCTTCTACGAGAACCGCAAGCTGTTCACCGGCACCCAGCTGGGCGTGCCCAACCTGTTGCTGAATCTCTACGACATCGAGACCACGCACCAGAAGCAGATCAGCTACTCGGGCTTCGGTCAGGCGCTGTTCGACGTGACCCCGCAGCTTCAGGTCACCGCGGGCGGGCGCTACACGCACGAGATCAAGAAGCTGCTCGACTACAGCGCATACAACCCGGCGAGCGGCTACCCGAACAACCCCGTCGACGTGACGCAGCTGCCCACTTACCCCGGCGGGCCCGATCCCAAGCTGACGTTCAACAACTTCTCGCCCGAGGTCACGGTCAAGTACAAGTCAACGCCGGACCTGATGCTGTTCGCCTCGTTCAAGAAGGGCTTCAAGTCGGGTGGCTTCGATGCCGGCTACACTGCGGGCGCGATCCTCAGTCCGGCCCGCCAGACGCAAGGGCAGACGTTCCGGCCCGAGAAGGTCGACGGGTTCGAGGCGGGCTTGAAGTCCGAACTGCTGGACCGCCAGCTGATCTTCAACCTGACCGGGTATTGGTATGATTACAGCGACTTGCAGGTCGCGGTGTTCGACACTCAGATCCACGCCTTCAAGACCGAGAACGCCGCCAAGGCGCGGGTAAAGGGCATCGAACTGCAGACTGCCTACAACCCGCGCTCGCTGCCCGGGTTCAACCTGCACGCTTCCGCGGCGCTGAACGATGCCAAGTTCCGCGACTACATCGGCGATTGCTATGCCGGGCAGACGCGTGATCTTGGCTGCAATCTGATCCCCAACGATGTCGGCAGCGCCTCCTCGCTGGCGTTCAACCCGGCGACCGGCCGACTTGAGCCGCGCTTCACCTCTCAGGACCTATCGGGCGTCCGGCTGCGCAAGGCGCCCAAGTGGACGGTGAACGCCGGCGGCTACTACGAGTTCGGGATGACCGATGCGCTGATGTTCAGCCTTTCGGCCGACATGTCCTATTCGGACGGCTACATCGCCAGCACCAACTACAACCCCGACACGTACCAGAAGGCCTTCGCCAAGCTGGACGCGACCGCGCGCATCTTCTCGAGCGACAAGCGCTGGGAGCTGGCGCTGATCGGGCGCAACCTCACCAACAAGCGCAACCTGATCAACGCCAACGACCGCAACGGCACCGGCGGTGGCAAGGGCGGGTTCGTGCAGTGCTCCACGCTGAGCCAGACGCAATGCGATCGCCTGCCCGACATCACCGGCACACCGACGCAGCCGCGCACGGTGACGCTGCAGGCGACGTTCCACTATTGACAAGCTGAACCATATGGGTTAAATGCCGCAGCAGGTCGGATGCAGACGAGCGGCTTCAGGCCTGTCGCTCTTGCCCGCACCCACCGCGGCGGGCGCTAAGACGGGCGTCTGCAACCATGCGAAGCCTTGCTCTCGTTCACGCGAGAGGCCGGCGACTGCTCGCGAGCCCGTCTCGCCGGTGCTTCGTATATCAGGGCCGAGCCGGCGGCGCTTACGCCTTCCCACGCCGGACGTTCGCAACATTGGAAGTGCGAGCCAACCCTGTCGTGCCAGGGACAGCGCCGGCCGCAATCGTCCGGGTTTCATTAAGGCGTAATCCCGCGCTCGCCAGCGGGCGATGAGCCACGCCTTGATCCTCCCCTTTAAGGGGAGGTGGCAGACGCGGAGCGGCTGACGGAGGGTGTCACCCTCTCAGTCGTGCACTCCACTGGCGGTGACACCCCTCCGTCACGCACTCCGTGCGCGCCACCTCCCCTTAGAGGGGAGGATCTCAGCAAGAAGGAACGGCGCCTCCCGGAGAGATCACGTCGCCATGATCAGCCCCTAGTGCCGCCGGATCACATCCAGAAACGCGTCACCATAAGCATCCAGCTTGCGCCCGCCCACGCCGGAGATGCGGCCCAGCTCGCCGAGCGAGGAGGGTCGGTCCGACGCCATCTCGCGCAAGGTGGCGTCGTGGAAGATGACATAGGGCGGCACCCCTTGCGACTGCGCCAGTTCGCGGCGCAGGTCGCGCAAGGCGTCGAACAGCGGATCGCCAATCGGATTGGGGGCGCTACCCTCGCGCCCCTTGCGGCGGCGCTCGCGTTTCGGCGGGACGACGATCTCGACCGCGGCCTCGCCCTTCAGGATCTCGCGCGCGTTGCCGCCCAGCGCCAGGCCGCCATGCTCGGTTGCAACCAGCGAGCCACGGGCCTGGAGCGCGCGGGCGATGGGTTTCAGCAGCGGCGCTTCCTCCACGCCGACGATGCCGAAGACGGAGAGCTGGTCGTGGCCGCGCTGCGCGACGCGGTCGTCGCTCTGGCCGGTGAGGACCTTTTCCAGGTGGCCCAAGCCAAAGCTCTGGCCGGTGCGGAACACGGCGGAGAGCAGCTTGCGCGCCAGCGTGGTCAGGTCGGTGACCCCGGCGGGCTCCAGGCAGTTGTCGCAGTTGCCGCAAGTCTCGGGCGGGTGCTCGCCGAAGTGGCGCAGCAGGATCGCGCGGCGGCACTGCGCAGTCTCGACTAGGGCGGCGAGCGCATCGAGCCGCTGGCGCTCGGAGGCGCGGCGGTGCTCCTCCACTTCGGCGAGGCGCTGGCGGGCGCGGGCGAAATCGTCGGCGCCCCACAGCATGATCGCCACCGACGGGTCGCCATCGCGCCCCGCACGGCCCGTCTCCTGGTAGTAGGCCTCAATCGATTTGGGGATCCCGGCATGGGCGACGAAGCGCACATCGGGCTTGTCGATGCCCATGCCGAAGGCGACGGTGGCGACCATCACCATGTCCTCGGATGCGACGAACGCCGCTTGGTTGCGCTGGCGAACGGACGCGTCGAGCCCGGCATGGTACGGCAGCACCCGGCGGCCGCCGGCGCTCAACTGCTCGGCCAGCCGCTCCACGCTGGCGCGCGTCGGCGCGTAGATCACGCCGGGGCCGGGGTTCTCGTCGAGGATGGTCTTCAGCTGCCGCTGCAGGTTCTCGCGCGGGCGGATCGCATAGCGGATGTTGGGCCGGTCGAACCCCGCGACGATCAGACCGTCGTCCGGGATTCCGAGCTGCGCCAGGATGTCGGCGCGGGTATGCGCGTCCGCCGTGGCGGTCAGCGCCAGACGGGGTACGTGCGGGAAGCTGTCGAGCAGCGGGCGCAGCAAGCGGTAGTCGGGGCGGAAATCGTGTCCCCACTCCGACACGCAATGCGCCTCGTCGATGGCGAACAGCGAGACGCGTGCACGGCTGAGCAGCTCGCGAAAGTGCGGCTGGCTGGCGCGCTCCGGCGCGACGTAGAGCAAGTCGAGCTCGCCATTGCGGAAGCGCTCGATGGTGACTTCGCGATCGGTGTCGGCGCTGGTGAGCGTGGCGGCGCGAATGCCGTTGGCGGTGGCGCTGCGCAGCTGATCGTGCATCAGCGCGATCAGCGGAGAGACGACCACACAAGTGCCCTCCAGCATCACTGCCGGCAGCTGGTATGTGAGCGACTTGCCGGCGCCGGTGGGCATGACGGCCAGCGTCGAATCCGCATTCAGCACTCGCGCGACGACCCGCTCCTGCACGCCGCGGAAGGCGGGAAAGCCGAAGGTGTCTTGAAGTGCGGTGAAGGCTTGCGGCGGAGCGGTATCGAGCATTGCCGCGGCTTATGGCAGATCGGTGCCGGGCGGGGGAAGGGGCCTTGCCGGATTAGGTGGAGGTGGGGCCGATCGGGCTGAGCCTGTCGACGCCCGCAGCTAACGAGGCGGCCTTAAGCCGACCACAACTCGGGATGCCGCAGCAGCAGCGCTTGCGCCAGGATCAGCGTCTTGGCATCGGTCAGCTCGCCCGAGAAAACCAAGTCGCGCAAGTGGTCGAGGCCGATCTCGTGCACGGCGATGTTCTCGTGCTCGTGCGCGTTGCCGCCGCCTTGGCCGACGCGATCCTCGGCGCGATACTCGGCGAGGTAGAGCTGCACCCGCTCGGTCGAGACGGGGATCATCGACCACATGTTCGTGATGGGCTCCACCTGCGATAGTCGCAGCCCGCCTTCTTCCATCGCCTCTTCGATCACCCGCGCAGCGGCGTCCAGGCCGTCGAGGCTGCCGGCGATGACTTCGTATGGGCTGGGCACGCCGTGGAACAGCGCGCCGGGGCGTGGCTGGGTGATCAGCATGGCGACCCGGCGTACGGGATCGTAGGGCAGCACTGCGCATGCCATACCGCGGTGGAGCAGCTCGCGGTCGGCGACCTCGCCATCGGGCATTTCGACCAGCAGCCGGAAGAAGGTGTACCAGCCCTGGAACACCACCTCGCGGCTGACGATCCTGGCGCTTTGGTTCTCCGACATCAGTCGAGGTTCGGCCGCAGCCAGCGCTCGGCGGTGCGCAGGTCCACCCCCCGGCGCTGCGCATAGTCTTCAACCTGATCGCGGCCGATCCTCGCAACACCGAAATACTGGCTCTCCGGGTGCGCGAAGTAGAAGCCCGAGACCGCGGCCGTGGGCAGCATCGCCTGGCTCTCGGTCAGGACGATGCCGGCGTTGTCCTGCGCCTTCAGCATGTCGAACAGGATGGGTTTGAGCGAATGGTCCGGGCACGCCGGATAGCCTGGAGCCGGGCGGATGCCGCGGTACTCCTCGCGGATGAGCGCGTGGTTGGTCAGCTGCTCGCCCGGCGCATAGCCCCACAGCGTGGTGCGCACATGCTGGTGCAGGCGCTCGGCAAAGGCTTCGGCGAAGCGGTCGGCCAAGGCCTTGAGCAGGATGTCGGAGTAGTCGTCGTGCGCGGCCTGGAAGCGCTTGAGGTGCGGCTCGATGCCGTGAATGCCGACCGCGAAACCGCCCAGCCAGTCGCCCGCCGGGTCGATGAAGTCGGCCAGGCAGAAGTTGGCCCGTCCTCGCGATTTCTTGAATTGCTGGCGCAGGAAGGGGAGGCGTTCCCCGTCAGCGAGGATCACATCGTCGCCCTCGCGTCGGCATTCCCAGGAGCCACACACGCCCTTAGCCGTAAGCCACTTCTCGGCGACGATTGTCTCCAGCATCGCCTGGGCATCGGCAAAGAGGCTGGTGGCGCTTTCGCCGACCACGTCGTCAGTCAGGATCGCGGGATACGTGCCGGCGAGTTCCCAGGCGCGAAAGAACGGCGTCCAATCGAACGTCTCGATGAGATCGGAGAGGTCCCAATCCTCGAACACGTGTAGCCCGGGCTGGGCGGGAGCGGCCGGTTTGTCGGCGAAGTCGGGCTGGAAGGCATTGGCCCGTGCATCCGCCAGCGAGAGCAGATCGCTCTGCCCCTTGCCCTCGCGCGCCTCACGCACTTTGGCGTAGTCGATCGAGACCGAGGAGACGTAAGAATCGCGCTGCGTGTCCGACAACAGCTGCGACGCCACGCCCACCGCCCGGCTGGCGTCGAGGACATGGATCACCGGACCCTTGTAGGCCGGGTCGATCCGCAGCGCGGTATGCACCTTGCTGGTGGTCGCGCCGCCGATCAGCAGCGGGATCGTCATCTCGGAGCGCTGCATCTCCTCGGCCACCGTCACCATCTCGTCGAGCGAGGGGGTGATCAGACCGGACAGGCCGATGATGTCAGCGTCGTTCTCGTTCGCGGCCTGCAGGATCGTCGACCAGGGGACCATGACGCCCAGGTCGATCACCTCGTAGCCGTTGCACTGCAGGACCACGCCGACGATGTTCTTGCCGATGTCGTGGACGTCGCCCTTGACCGTCGCCATGATGATCCGGCCCTTTGCCTTGGCGCCGGGCTGCTTTTCCGCCTCGATGAAGGGGATCAGGTGAGCGACCGCCTTCTTCATCACGCGGGCGGACTTGACCACCTGCGGCAGGAACATCTTGCCGGATCCGAACAAGTCGCCGACCACATTCATGCCACCCATCAACGGGCCTTCGATGACCTCGATCGGACGACCCCCGGCGGCCGAGATCGCAGCGCGCGCTTCCTCGGTATCCTCGACCACATAGGCGTCGATGCCGCGCACCAGCGCATGTTCGATGCGCTTGGTAACGTCCCAACCGCGCCATTCCTCGGCCTGCTTTTCGGCGACAGCATCGGTGCCGCGGAACTTCTCGGCCAGGGTAACGAGACGCTCGGTCGGGGTCTCGTCGGGTGATCGCGCCGGGCGGTTGAGGATCACGTCCTCGCAGGCCTCACGCAGCTCGGGGTCGATCTGGTCATAGACGTCGAGCTGGCCGGCGTTGACGATCGCCATGTCGAGCCCGGCGGGGATCGCGTGGTAGAGGAAGATCGAGTGCATCGCCCGGCGCACCGGCTCGTTGCCGCGGAACGAGAACGAGAGGTTGGACAGGCCGCCCGAGAAGTGGACGTGCGGGCAGCGCTCGCGGATCACCTTCACCGCCTCGATGAAGTCGACGCCGTAGTTGTTGTGCTCTTCGATCCCGGTGGCGACCGCGAAGACGTTCGGGTCGAAGATGATGTCCTCAGGGGGAAAGCCGATGCCGGTGAGCAACTTGTAGGCGCGCTCGCAGATCTCGATCTTGCGCTCCTTGGTATCGGCCTGACCGACCTCGTCGAAGGCCATCACGACCACCGCCGCGCCGTAGTCCATGCACAGCCTCGCCGCTTTCAGGAACGGCGCCTCGCCTTCCTTCATGCTGATGGAGTTGACGATCGGCTTGCCCGAGACGCACTTGAGGCCCGCCTCGATCACCTCCCACTTGGAACTGTCGACCATCACTGGCACCCGCGCGATGTCGGGCTCGGCGGCGATCAGCTTAAGGAACGTAGTCATCGCGTGGACGGCGTCGAGCAGGCCCTCGTCCATGTTGACGTCAATCACCTGCGCGCCGTTCTCGACCTGCTGGCGCGCGATCTCGACTGCGGCGGGATAGTCGCCTGCCATGATCAGCTTCTTGAACTTCGCCGAGCCGGTGACGTTGGTGCGCTCGCCGATGTTGACGAAACGGGCGGATGTGGGCGTAGTCATGGGAGTTCCGGTCTGGTCAGATGCTGGTCAGGCGAGGGGGCGGGCAAGCACGAGGTCGTCGAAGAGCTTGCCGCCGACGTTGAACTGGCGGGTGGCGATGGGATCGAATCCCTGCTTGCGATAGAACGCGATGGCGCGATGGTTGTCGGCCTTGACGCCGAGCAGCAGGCGATCTTGGCCAGCCGCACCCGCGACTGCAGCATCCATCAGCGCGCTGCCGAGGCCGCTGCCGTGAAAGCGCGAGAGCGAATAGATGCGCTTGAGTTCGATGTCGCCTGGCCGCGCCGCCTCCAGCTCCGGCCTGGCAATCAGCGCATAGCCGATAGGGGCGCCGCCGTCTGCTTCGCCAATCCAAGCCTGTGCACTCTTGGCGAACAGGGAGTGGTAAGCCTCAGCCGAGTGGTTGGCGGCGCAGTGGCCGAGGATGGCTGTACCCTCGATCGCTCCGGCAAAAGTCTCCAGGAACGTCGCTGCGCCCACGAGCGCGAGCGCGCTCGCGTCGTCGGGTCCGGCGGGCCGGACGGTCCAGGCAGGCGCTTGGCTCAAGTCAGGCGGCCATGATGAACGGTTCGAGCCCGGCAAGGCGCGTCACCGGCTCCAGCTGTGGCAGCGGTCGGGCAGGGAGCCCGGCCACGGCCTTGGCCATCGCCGCGATGTGAGCAGGGGTCGAGCCGCAGCAGCCGCCCAGCACGTTGACCTGACCAGCGATCGCCCACTCGGCAACGAAGCCCGCGGTGGTGTCGGGCATCTCGTCGTAGGCGCCCAGTTCGTTGGGCAGGCCGGCGTTGGGGTAGATCATGATCAGCGTGTCGGCGGTCTCGGCCAAGGTCTTCACGTGCGGGCGCAGCTGCGTCGCGCCGAACGAACAATTGAGACCGATGGTCAGCGGCTTGGCATGGCGCACTGCGTGCCAGAAAGCCTCGACGGTATGGCCCGACAGGTTGCGGCCGGACAAGTCGGTCAGCGTCATCGAGAGCATGATCGGAACTTCGCGGCCGAGTTCCTGCTCCAGCTTGCGCACGGCCATGATCCCGGCCTTGGCGTTGAGCGTGTCGAACACCGTCTCGATGAGGATGAAGTCGGCGCCGCCTTCGACCAGGGCGCGGGCCTGCTCCAGGTAGACGTCGACCAGCGTGTCCCAGTCGATCTCGCGATAGCCGGGATCGTTGACGTCGGGGCTGAGCGAGAGCGTCTTGTTCGTCGGCCCGATCGCGCCCGCGACGAACCGAGGCCTGCCATCCTTGGCGGCATACTCGTCGGCCAGGCGGCGGGCGAGCTTGGCGCTCTCGACGTTGATCTCTCGAACCAGGTGCTCGGCGCCGTAGTCGGCCTGGCTGATGCGGTTGGCGGAAAAGGTGTTGGTCTCGGCGATGTCGGCGCCGGCTTCGAAGTAGGCGCGGTGGATCGATTCCGGCACCTCGGGCTTGGTCAGCGCCAGAATGTCGTTGTTGCCCTTCTGGTCGTGGCTGAGGCCCAGCGTGCCGGCATAGTCCTCTTCGGCGAGCTTCCAGTTCTGGATCTCGGTGCCGAACGCGCCGTCGGTGATGAGGATGCGCTTGGCTGCCTCGGCCAGGAATTGTTCGCGGGGCGTCATGTCAGGCTTCCTTGGGCCGCACGCCGAGCAATTGGCAGACCGCATAAGCCTGCTCCGCCCGGTTGAGCGTGTAGAAATGAAAGTCGCGCACGCCGCCTTCGTAGAGGCGCCGGCAGATGTCGGCTGCGGCCACCGCCGCCACCAGCGCGCGCGGGCCGGGGCGATCGTCGAGGCCTTCGAACATCGTCTCGAGCCACTCGGGGATTTCGGTGTTGCCCGACATGCGGCGGATCGCGGCGAAGTTGGTCACCGGCATGATGCCGGGCAGGATTGGCGCCTCGATCCCGGCGGCCAGCACCTTGTCGAGGAATCGGAAATACGCGTCGGTCGAATAGAAGAACTGCGTGATCGCCCGCGTGGCCCCGGCATCGAGCTTGCGCTTGAGGTTATCCAGATCGTGCTGGTCGCTCAGCGCTTCGGGGTGGACTTCGGGGTAGGCGGCGACCGAAACCTCGAAGTCATGCTGCGCCTTCAGTCCCGCAACCAACTCGGCGGCGCTGGCATAGCCCTCTGGATGGGCGACGAACTTGCCGCCGTCCGCCGGCGGCGGATCGCCGCGCAAGGCGACGATGTGGCGCACGCCGGCCTGCCAATATTGCTCCGCAATCTCGGCGATCTCGGCCTTGCTGGCGGCGACGCAGGTGAGGTGGGCAGCGGGCTTCAGACTGGTTTCGCGCACGATCCGCGCCACCGTGGCATGGGTACGCTCGCGCGTGGAGCCGCCCGCGCCGTAGGTCACGGAAACGAAGCTGGGCGAGAGCGGCGCCAGTTCGCTGATCGCATCCCAAAGCTGCGCGTCCATCTTCTCGGTCTTGGGCGGGAAGAACTCGAACGACACGGCGATGTCGCCCGGCAACCGCGCGAAGGGCGAGACGCCGGCTGCAGGGCTGGAGGCAGGCGCGCTGCGCTGCACTTCGATCACGTCGCTCATCATCCCTCTTCCCGTTCCAGCAGGCGTGCGTCCGCGCCGTGCGCCGCCGCGGTCTTGCGCGCCGTCCAGATCTTCACCGTCAGCGACTGTCCCGGAAGCGCGCGGACAGCCTCCCCGGCAAAGCCGGCGTCGGCGAAGAAGCCCATCATCTGCTCATCGGTGAAACCCAGGCGCGCGTGGGCGTGTCGTTCGCGCAAATCCTCGCGATCGTGCGCGGCGAAGTCGACCACGGCCAGCTGACCTCCCGGCCGCGCGACCCGCGCCGCTTCGGCCAGGACCTGCTCGGGCTCCTGCGCATAGTGCAGGACCTGGTGGAACAGCACAGTGTCGAACTGGCCGGCAGCGAAGGGCAGGGCGGTGAAGTCGCCCTGCACGAGGTCGACCGTGCCTGACGGCAGCTTGTCGAGCCGCGCACGGGCGGCACGCAGCATCTCGGGGCTCTTGTCCAGCGCGGCGACCCGCTCGGCGCGCGGTGCAAACAGTTCGGCCATGCGCCCGGTGCCGGTGCCGACATCGAGCAGCGCGCCGAGCGAGGCCTCCCCCAGCATCGCCGCCAGCGCCTGCTCGACGGGCAGGTCGGGGCTGTGCAGCAAGCGCAGCGTGTCCCAGTCACCGGCGTGGCGTGCGAAGTAGGCTTCGGCGCTGGCTTGGCGGCTCGCACGGATAGCCGCGAGGTGGCGACGATCCTCAGCGCAGCGCGCGGCGAACGCCGCATCGTCGCTCTCGGACACCGCGAGCAGGCGTGCGGTTGCAGCTCCCAGGGGCGGGGCGCTGCCTTCGCCGATTGCGGCGCGCAGGAACACCCAGCTGCCTTCTTTGCGCCGCTCAGCGAGAGATGCATCGCACAGGATGCGCACATGGCGCGAGACACGCGGCTGGCTCTGGCCCAGCACTTGCGCCAGTTCCCCGACCGCCAGCTCCATATGCGCGAGCAGGCGCATGATGCGCAGACGCGTCGGATCGGCCAGGGCCTTGAGGAGCGGTTCCAGTCGCATTGCGAACGCATATAAAGATATCTTTATATGCCGGCAAGGGCGCTGCTGAGGCATGGTGTGGCGCGGGAGCAACTCGCCCTAAGGTGCGGATACTTCCCGTTTGCGTTGCACCATGCAGTCGTCTACACAGTGCGCCGCAGGCTTGCCTGCAAGCGTTGGCGCCTGCGCCAAACAATGCAAGGGGATTCGCATGAAGAAGATCGCTTACGCCGCATTCGCGTCGGCTGCTGCTCTGGCTCTCGCCGCTTGCGGCAGCTCGGAAACGCCGACTGAAGCCACCGCCACCGACAGCGTCGAGACCATGCCCGAGGAAACTCTGGCTGCCGACCCGATGGCGACCGACGAAGCTGCCACCGCCGAAGAAGGCGCGGCGACCAGCGCTGCTTCCGACGCGGCGATGTAATCCGGCCGGGGGCCGTTGCGCGCTCGTCGCGCGGCCGGCCCCCGATCGTTTCTCCGGCCTCGTAGAGGTGCGGACTGCTGCATGATGCAGCGTGAGGCCCTTCCGGTGTTCCGGTGGGGTTTTTTGTTGTGCTTTGTTCGGATGTTCGCTGCGGGCTTCGGCAAGCGCAGCGTGGGCGCGCGAGAGTGAGGGTGCTAGCGGACAGGTCTTGCTTGGCGTGCATATCGCATCACCGCCTACGCTGAGCTTGTCATAGCCCGCCCGCAACGATGCATCGGGCCACTCCGCTTAACTTAGATCAGCATCCAAGTGCCTGTATTTTAACCGTCATCCGGGAACATCGCGTGCCTTGGATCAGTTGCTTGCGAGAATGCGCCCCCAACCGCCGTTGGCGGCGGCGCTTCTCAGCGAGGACCGCGACCATGACCAAGATCGGCGAAGACACCGGCGCCAAGAGCGCTGCTGCGACATACGAGACCCAAGTCGGCAACGGTGGCGAGACCCACCAGATCGCCGGACCGGACGACACCGTCCTGACCACCCAGCAGGGCGTGCCGGTCGCCGATGACCAGAACACGCTCAAGGTGGGTGAGCGCGGGGCCGCGCTGCTCGAGGATTTTCACTTCCGCGAGAAGATCTTCCACTTCGATCACGAGCGCATCCCCGAGCGCGTCGTTCACGCCCGCGGCTTCGGTGTCCACGGCAAGTTTACGCTGACCGAGAGCCTGGAGGACGTGACTGTCGCCAAGGTACTGACCGAAGTGGGCGAGACGACGCCGATGTTCGTCCGCTTCTCGACCGTCGCGGGCAACAAGGGCTCGTTCGACCTGGCGCGCGACGTGCGCGGATTTGCGGTGAAATTCTACACCAAGGAAGGCAACTGGGACATCGTTGCCAACAACATCCCGGTGTTCTTCATCCAGGACGCGATCAAGTTCCCCGACATGGTGCACGCCGCCAAGCAGGAGCCAGACCGCGGCTTCCCGCAGGCGCAGACCGCGCATGACAACTTCTGGGACTTCATCAGCTTGACCCCGGAATCCATGCACATGGTCATGTGGATCATGTCCGACCGCACGATCCCGCGCTCGTTCCGCTTCATGGAAGGCTTTGGCGTCCACTCGTTCCGGCTGATCAACGCCGAGGGCAAGAGCACTTACGTCAAGTTCCACTTCAAGCCCAAGCAGGGCATGCAGTCGGTGCTGTGGAACGAGGCGGTCAAAATCAACGGCGCTGATCCGGACTTCCACCGCCGCGATTTGTGGGACGCGATCGACCTCGACAACCCGCCCGAGTGGGACCTGGGTGTCCAGCTGTTCGACGACGAGTTCGCTGACCAGTTCGAGTTCGACGTGCTCGATGCGACCAAGATCATCCCCGAGGAGCAGGTCCCCGTCCGCAAGATCGGCACGTTCGTGCTCGACCAGCGGGTCGACAACTTCTTCGCCGAGACCGAGCAGGTCGCGTTCTGCACGCAGAACGTGGTGCCCGGCATCGGCTTCACCAACGATCCGCTGCTGCAGGGCCGCAACTTCTCGTACCTCGATACGCAGCTGAAGCGCCTCGGCTCGCCCAACTTCACGCACATCCCGATCAATCAGCCGCGCGGTTGCCCCGTCCACAACTTCCAGCAGGACGGGCACATGAACATGCGCAACCCCAAGGGGCGCGTGAACTACGAACCGAACAGCTGGGAGCGGGGCGAGAACAACCCTCGCGAGTCCCCCACCACCGGCTACAAGCACTTCGCTGCCGAGGAGAACGGCCGCAAGGCGCAGGTTCGTTCCTCGACATTCGCGGATCACTACAGCCAGGCGCGTCAGTTCTTCATCAGCCAGACCCCGATCGAGCAGAAGCACATCGGTGACGCGCTAGTGTTCGAGCTGTCCAAGTGCGAGCGCATCGACATCCGCCAGAAGATGGTCGGCCACTTGCGCAATATCGACGAGACGCTGGCCAAGGTCGTCGCGGACGGGCTCGGCCTTCTTGAGCTGCCGCCCAAGGAGAAGGCGAAGGTCGAGCCGCGCACCGATCTGCCGCCGAGCCCCGCGCTCAGCATCGTCGCGCGCGGGCCCGACAGCTTCTCCGGCCGCAAGCTCGGCATCCTCGTGACGGACGGCGCTTCGGCGACGCTCGTCAAGGCGCTGACCGACACGGTGAAGTCGCTGGGAGCGGTCTACGAGATCATCGCACCCAAGATCGCCGGCGCCACGCTGGACGATGGCACCATCGCCGAGGGCAAGCAGAAGATCGATGGTGGCCCATCGGTACTCTACGATGCTGTGGCGCTGGTGGTCTCGGCCGACGGCGCGGCGCTGCTGGCCGAGGACAAGACGGCCAAGGACTTCGTCTCGGATGCCTTCGCGCACTGCAAGTACATCGGCTACACCGAGGAGGCACTGCCCTTCATCCAGCGCGCGGGCGTGCAGGACAAGGACATGGACGAGGGCTTCATCGGGCTGAGCGACAAGGGCTCTGCCAAGAGCTTCCTGGACGAAGCCGCCAAGCTGCGCGTCTGGGAGCGCGAGTTCAAGGTCGACCTCGACGCGGCCGGCTTCCTCGCGGCGCAGGCTGAGAAGCGGGGTTAAGAGTGATATGAGATCCTCCCCTGTAAGGGGAGGGGGGCCGCCGTCGAAGGCGGTGGTGGAGGGATGTCACCGCCAGCGTGGACACCCCTCTGTCAGTCCTGTGGACTGCCACCTCCCCTTGCAGGGGAGGATCTCGGCACGGCCAAATTGACCTGACTTGTGAGCACGCCTAATCCGCGCGCATGACCGTCGTCACCCGCTTCGCCCCATCGCCCACCGGCCACCTCCACGTCGGCAACGTGCGCGCGGCGCTGCACAACTTCCTGCTCGCCAAGCACCACGGCGGCCGCTTCTTGCTGCGCATCGACGACACCGACGCCGAGCGCAGCCGCGAGGAATACGTCGAGGCGATCCGGGCCGATCTCGCCTGGCTCGGCATCGTGCCGGAAGCCGAGGAACGCCAGTCCCAGCGGTTCGAGATCTACGAGGAGGCTTTCGCCCGCCTCGCCGATGCCGGTCGTGTCTACCCCTGCTGGGAGACGCCGCAGGAGCTGGACCTCAAGCGCAAGGTCCTGCTTGGGCGCGGGCTGCCGCCGGTCTACGATCGCGCCGCGCTGCAGATCCCGGAGATCGAGCGCATGCGCCGCATCGCCGACGGTGACATGCCGCACTGGCGCTTCCTGCTGGACCGCGATGCAGCGATCACCTGGGATGACGGGATCCGCGGACCCCAGAAGTTCGATCCTGCGCAGATGTCGGACCCCGTCGTGCGCCGCGCGGATCGCTCGTGGCTCTACATGCTGCCATCGGTGATCGATGACGTCGCCATGGGCGTGACCGACGTGCTGCGCGGCGAGGACCACGTCTCCAACACCGCGTCACAGGTGCAGATGTTCGAAGCGCTCGGTGCCCCGCTCCCCCGCTTCGCGCACGAGGCGCTGCTGACCGGAGCCGAAGGCAAGCTGTCGAAGCGGCTGGGATCGCTGGGCATCGCGCACTTCCGCGAGATCGGCATCGAGCCGGCGGCGCTTGTGGCGCTGCTTGCGCGGCTGGGCACGAGCGATTCGATCGACCCGGCGCTCGATGTCGAGGCGCTCGCGGCATCGTTCGACCTATCGCGCTTCGGCCGCGCACCCGCGCGGTTCGACGAGGCGGAGCTGGAGCGGGTGAACGCCGCGGTAGTCCACGCGCTGCCGTTCGAAGCCGTTGCCGCCCGCCTGCCCGAGGGCATGGATGCGAGCGCCTGGGAGGTGGTGCGGCCCAACCTTTCGCACGTGCACGAGGCGGCGGATTGGTGGCAGGTGGTGACCGGGCCGATTGCGTCACCGGAGGTCTCGGACGAGGACCGCGCCTATCTTTCGCAAGCGGCGCAGGCGTTGGAAGAGAACTGGGGCGAGGATCCCTGGCATGCGCTCACCGGCGCGCTGAAGGCGAGTACGGGGCGCAAGGGCAAGGCGCTTTTCCTGCCGTTGCGGCAGGCCTTGACGGGCATGGACCACGGGCCGGACATGGGGGCGCTGCTGCCGCTGATCGGGCGCGATCGGGCTTTGGAGCGGTTGCGTTCGGGCGCTTGAGCCAACCTATCCCCCGCTCAGACCGAAACCTCCTGCCACTCTCCCGGCATCAGTCCGTCGAGCGCCCAGTTCCCAATGCGCACCCGCACCAAGCGCAGCGTGGGATGGCCCACCGCAGCGGTCATGCGCCTCACCTGACGATTGCGTCCCTCGCGAATGGTCAGCGCGAGCCAGCAGTCCGGCACCGACTTGCGGAACCGCACCGGCGGATCGCGCGGCCAGAGTTCGGGGCTGGCGATCCGCTCCGCTTCGGCCGGGCGAGTCAGGCCATCGTTCAGTGTGACACCGCGGCGTAGCGCGGATAGCGCGGTATCATCAGGCTCGCCTTCGACTTGCACCCAGTAGGTCTTGGCCAGCTTGTACTTCGGGTCTGCGATGCGGGCCTGCAGTCGCCCGTCGTCCGTCAGCAGCAGCAGCCCCTCGCTGTCCCGGTCGAGGCGCCCGGCGGGGTAGACGCCGGGCAGGTCGATGTAGTCCGACAGCGTCGCGCGGCCACCATCGGTGCCGCGGTCGGTGAATTGGCTGAGCACGCCGTATGGCTTGTTGAACAGGATCAGGCGGGACATTGCCCTTTTCCTAAGCCCCACCCGCCGTTCGTGTCGAGCGAAGTCGAGACACGCTGGTACTGTGCTTCCGTGTTTCGACTTCGCTCAAAACGAACGGAGGGGGAGGGGGCGTTACTCCATGAACCACCCGTGGCTCGCCACCAGCGACTGGCCGTTCAGCGCATTGGTCTCGAACCCTGCGAAGAACAGCGCGACTTCGGCGATGTCCTCGACAGTGGTGAATTCGCCGTCCACGGTCTGGCCCAGCATGACCTTCTTGACCACCTCGTCCTCCGAGATGCCCAGTTCCTTGGCCTGCTCCGGGATCTGCTTGTCCACCAACGGCGTGCGCACGAAGCCGGGGCAGATCACGTTGGTGCGCACGCCCTTCTTGCCGCCTTCCTTGGCGATCACGCGCGCGAGGCCCAGCAGCCCGTGCTTGGCGGTGACGTAGGCGCTCTTGAGCGGGCTGGCCTCCTTGGAGTGGACCGAGCCCATGAACAGGATCGAGCCCGATCCCTTGGCATACATGTGCGGCAGCACCGCCTTGGAGGTGAGGAACGCGCCGTCCAAGTGGATCGCCAGCATCTTCTTCCAATCCGAGAACGCATAGTTCTCGACCGGGTTGACGATCTGGATGCCAGCGTTGCTGACCAGCACATCGACGCCGCCCCATGTCGAGGCCACCTGCGCAACGCCGGCATTCACCTGCTCCTCGCTGGTGACGTCCATGGCGATCGCCAGCGCATCGGTGCCGTACTTTGCCTTGATGTCGTCCGCGGCCTTCTGTGAGGCCTCCAGGTTCAAGTCGGCAATGGCGACCTTGCCGCCCTCGGACGCGAAGCGATGCGCGATAGCGTTGCCGATGCCGCTCGCCGCGCCGGTGACGATGCAGGCTTTATCGTGAAGCTTCATGCGCATTCTCCTAGGTTAGCGCCGGCCGTACCGGTCTGGCGCGGGCGGTCGCCGGCAAGGTCGAAGGTGGTGATGGTGTCGTCGGCATGGCCGCGGTTTACCCAGTCGGGATGGGCGAGCGAGTAGGCTGCGTCCTCGTGCCCGTCGGCCCAGTGCTCCTCCACCGTCATGCG
This sequence comes from Novosphingobium sp. 9U, assembly GCF_902506425.1. Lineage (NCBI taxonomy): Bacteria > Pseudomonadati > Pseudomonadota > Alphaproteobacteria > Sphingomonadales > Sphingomonadaceae > Novosphingobium > Novosphingobium sp. 9U. The sequence goes on from NZ_LR732537.1 coordinate 18,816, forward strand.
CGAGAACTCGTAGTCCTTGGACGCGCTCTCATAAGAAGCGCAGCGGTTAATGAGGTGCATGATTGCGACCGAGCCTTCGGGATCGTGGTTCAGCAGCAGCCGCAGGTCGGCATCGTCCCGCAGCTCTTGCGGCAAGCGCTTGGCGAGGCGCCGCGCTGCGGCGTGGAGCTTCTGCAGCTTCTTGGATTGGTCGGTGTTGAGGCGCGTGCGGCTGGAAAAGCGGATGTCCTTTTCGCGCTGGGCGATGTCGGCCATTGTCCGCGGCACCACCCCGCGCGAGCTGAACAGGTCGACCTGGAACACGGTCAGCTCGCAGGGCGGGCGGGCGTCGAGCACGTATTGCAGCGGGGTGTTGGAGACGAGGCCACCATCCCAGAACCACTCGTCGCCGATCTTTACCGGCGGGAACCCCGGCGGTAGTGCGCCAGACGCCATGACGTGCTCTGGCCCGATCGTCTGCTCCCGATTGTCGAAGTAGGCGAAGTTGCCGTCGAGCACGTTCACCGCGCCAACGCTGAAGCGGATCGGACCGCGGTTCAGCAGGTCGAAGTCGACAAGCTCCAGCAGGGTCGTCCGCAAGGGCGCGGTGTCGTAGTAGCTCAGCTGGCCCAGCTCGGCCGGCCACTCGGGCGGCAGCGGCACGAAGCGAGGCGTGAAGAAGCCGGGCGCGCCGAAGCTGGCAGCGTACATCGCCGAGGCCTCGTTGAAGGCGCGGCGGGCGAAGCCGTGCGGGCTGTCGAGACGAAACTGCAGCTCGCCGGAGATCCGGCGCCAGAAGGTGCGGAGGCGCTCGACGCGTCGCTCGGGGGGATTGCCGGCAATGATCGCGGCATTGATGGCGCCAATCGAGATGCCGGCGATCCAATCGGGCTGGAGTTCGGTGCCGGCGAGCGCTTCGTAGACTCCGGCCTGGTAGGCGCCCAACGCGCCGCCCCCTTGCAGCACGAGCGCGGTCTGGGGCGGGTGCTGGTCATGGGCGTGAGGCATGCGGAGGGGAGTGCTCCGGAAATGGTGCGGCGCAGCATAGATGGCGTACTGGGGGTGGAGTGCAAGGGGCTAAACCTAGAAGCCCGTTAGTCGCCCGCGCGAACTAAGCCGCCACGGCCACGCCGGCGGCCTCGCTCGCCGCCTCCAGCAATCGCGTTTCCAGCGTTTTGATGCGCGCTGCCGACTCCAGCTTTTCGCCAAGGAGGTCGGTCACGTAAAAGGTATCCGCCGCGCGCTCACCATACGTCGCAATGTGCGCCGAATGCACCATCAGCCGCGCATCGAACAAGGTATAGGCCAGGCGGTTGAGCAGCGCGGGCCGGTCGCGCGCGTTGACTTCGACTACGGTGAACCGGTTCGAGGCCTTGTTGTCCACCAGCACGCGCGGGCGCACCTCGAAGGCGTCGGCACGGGGCCGCGCATCGGGTCGCGCGTGCAGCTGGGGGAGCAATTGAACGCGATTGGCCAAGGCATTCTCGATAGAGGTTCGCAGCCGCTCCAGCTGCCCCTCCTCGCGGAACGGTCGCCCAATCGGATCCTGCACCAGGAAGTTGTCGACCGCGCGTCCGGTGCGCGTGGTGTGGATGCGCGCGTCGATGATGTTGCCGCCGGCCAGGTGGATGCCGCCGGCAATGCGATAGAACAGGCCGGGGTGGTCGGCGGCGATCACGGTCACCAAGGTAGCGCCGCGCGCCGGATAGAACTCGGTCTGGATCGAGAGCGGTTCCTCGCCGGAGGCCTGGTACTGCGCGAGGTTCTTGGCGATCACATCGTCGGCCTCGGCGATCCAGTAGGCATCGCCGAAGTGCTTGCCGATCGCCTCGATCAGCTCGCTCTCGGCGCCTAGCCTCGCGTCGACCGCGGCGCGCTTGGCGGCGATGCGCTTCTCGCGGCCGTATTCGGCATGGCCCAGGCGCAGGCGTTCCTCGGCAGCCCCGTAGAGGTCGCCGATCAGCTGGCGCTTCCAGCTGTTCCAGGTGCCAGGCCCAACCGCGCGAATGTCGACGACGGTCAGCAGCATGAGCTGGCGCAGGCGATCGAGCGACTGCACCAGCGCCACGAAGTCGGCGATGGTCTTGCCGTCGGACAAGTCGCGCTTGAACGCGGTGGCGCTCATGATCAGGTGCTGGCGCACCAACCAGGCGACCAGCTCGGTTTCCTCCTCGTCGAGGCCGAAGCGCGGGCACAGCCGACAAGCGATCTCGGCGCCGAGTACGGAGTGGTCGCCGCCGCGCCCCTTGGCGATGTCATGCAGCAGCACCGCGACATAGAGCGCGCGCCGGCTGCGGACCTTGCCGATGATCTCATGCGCAAGCGGATGATCGTCCTTCAGCTCGCCGCGCTCGAAGCGGGCGAGCAGGCCGATGGCGCGGATGGTGTGCTCGTCCACCGTGTAGTGGTGGTACATGTCGAACTGCATCTGCGCATTGACGCGGCCGAACTCGGTAACGAAGCGGCCGAACACGCCGGCCTCGTTGAACGCACGAAGCGCCTTCTCCGGATCGCGGCGGCTGGTCAGCAGCTCCAGGAACAGCGCGTTGGCGCGCGGGTCGCGGCGCAGATCGTCGCGGATGAAGACGATGTCGTGTCCGATCTGGCGCAGCGTTTCCGGATGGATTTCCAGGCCCTCCCGGTCGGCTATGACGAAGATCTCGAGGAGCCGCAGCGGGTCCTCGGCAAACCAGCTGTCGGACGGCGCGCGCAGGCGGCCGCCGAAGACTTTGTAGCCCTTCACCGTGCGGGTCCGCGCGCGGAAGTTGGCGAGCAGGCCGCGAGCCGGCCGCTGCGCGAACTGCTCGTCCAGCTGCGCCAGGAACACGCCGGTCAAGTTGCCGACCACTTTGGCCTGCAGGAAGAAGTACTGCATGAACCGCTCGACGGCGCTCTTGCCGGGGCGGTCGGCGTAGTTCATCCGCGCCGCCACCTCGCGCTGGAGGTCGAAGGTCAGGCGATCTTCGGCGCGCTTGGTGATGGCGTGCAAGTGGCAGCGCACCGCCCAGAAGAAGTTCTCGGCGCGTCGGAAGGCACGGTATTCCTTCTGGCTCAGCAGCCCGACGTCGACCAGCTCGGCAGTGGAACGCACCTTGTGGATGTACTTGCCGATCCAGTAGAGCGTGTGGAGGTCGCGCAAGGAGCCCTTGCCCTCCTTAACATTGGGCTCGACCACATAGCGGCTGTCGCCCATGCGCTTGTGCCGCGCCTCGCGCTCGGCCAGCTTCTCGGTCACGAACTGGCGCTCGGTGCCGCCGACCACGTCCTTCCAGAAGCGTTGGCGTGCCTCCTCGAACAAGTCCTGGTCGCCCCAGACGTAGCGGGCTTCCAACATGGCGGTGCGGATCGTCAGGTCCGATTTGCACATGCGCACCATCTCGTCGATCGAGCGGCTGGACTGGCCGATCTTGAGGCCGAGATCCCACAGGAAATAGAGCATCGCCTCGATCACCTGCTCGCACCAGGCTGTCGAGCGGATCGGGGTGAGGAAGGCGATATCGACGTCCGAGTGCGGCGCCATCTCGCCGCGGCCATAGCCGCCGACGGCTGCGATCGTGAGCCGCTCACCCTTGGAGCGGTTGCCGGCCGGGTAGACGTGGGTGGTGACGTGATCGTGAATCACACGCAGGATCTGGTCGACCAGGAAGGCCTGCGCCTCGGCGACTTCGTGGCCGGCGCTCGGCTTCTCGACTAGGCGGCGCGCGATCTCCTCGCGGCCTTGAGCCAGAGCATCGCGCAGGATCGGCACGATCTCCTTGCGGGCCTTGGCCGCCCCGAGCTCCTCCACCAGCGTGGCTATGCGGGTGGTGAGACCGCGGCGGTCGATCACCGCGCGTGGCGAGGGGATGCGGATCACGTGCATGGGATGTATCTAGGCGGTGCTGCGACCAAGTGGAAGGCGCAAGGCAGATCCTCCGCTTCCAGCGGAGGATCTTGGTGGCAGCCAAAACCCGCCTTTCTTCCGGCACCGCGCTATGCCAGAAGGCGCGCCGGTGCCGCCAAGGGTGCCGCGCCTATCGAAAGTGACCGCCCGCTTGCTGATCCTGTCCGCCGCCGCCGCTACGGCCCATGAGCCGATCTACTGGGTCAACTTGGGGCTTAAGAACGGCATCGACCTGGGTTTTTTCACGCTTCGGTTCTACTCGCTGGCGTACCTGGCGGGCATCGTGCTGGGCTACTGGCACCTGGGCCGCATGATCAAGGCGCCAGGCGCACCGATGGCGCAGCGCCATGCCGACGACCTGTTCTTCTACTGCACGCTGGGCATCATCCTGGGCGGGCGCCTGGGCTATGCGACGTTCTACACCGGCGGCGACACCGGCATCCCCAGCTTGTGGCTGCATCCGGGCGAACTGCTGTCGCTGTGGCACGGCGGCATGAGCTTCCACGGCGGGCTGATCGGCGTCATTCTGGCGATCGCCTGGGTCTCGTGGCGCGGGCAGCTGAACTTCATCCGCGTGGCCGACTACATCGCCGTCTGCGTACCTTTCGGCATGATGTTCGGGCGCCTCGCCAACTTCGTCAATGGCGAGCTGTGGGGCCGCGTTGCCGGACCCGATGTGCCTTGGGCCATGGTCTTCCCCGATGCCGGTCCGCTGCCGCGGCACCCCAGCCAGCTCTACGAGGCGGCGCTGGAAGGCGCGCTGCTGATCGTGGTCATGCTGCTGCTGTTCTGGAAGACGCGCGCGCGCTACCGTCCAGGCCTGATGGTCGGCGTGTTTGCGACCGGCATCGCGCTGGCCCGCTTCAGCGTCGAGTTCTTCCGTGAGCCCGATGCCCAGCTGCAGAGCTTCGCCATGCGCACCGGCCTGTCGATGGGCCAGTGGCTGACGATCCCGCTGATGATCCTGGGCCTGGCGATGGTGGCGCGCGCCCTGGTCAAGCCGGCGCTCGGCAGAGGACGCCCGGTCATCACATGAGCCGCCTCGCCGATGATGCGGGCGAGCCGCTGACGGCGATCTTCCAGCGCCTGATCGCCAACACCGGCCCGATCAGCGTCCAGTACTTCATGGGCGAGTCCAACGCCCGCTACTACGCCTCGCGCGATCCGCTGGGTGATGCGGGCGACTTCATCACCGCGCCAGAGATCAGCCAGATGTTCGGAGAGCTGGTCGGCCTGTGGCTGGCCGACATCTGGCTGCGTGCCGGCAGTCCCGAGCCCGTGCACTACGTCGAGTTGGGCCCGGGCCGCGGCACCCTGGCGCGCGACGCCCTGCGATCGGCGGCCAAGTTCGGGCTGGTACCGCAAGTTCAGTTCGTCGAAGGTTCTGCAGCGCTCAAGGCGCTGCAGGTGGAGGCGGTGCCGCAGGCGGTATGGCACGCCGACCTCTCGACCCTGCCCACCAGCGGGCCCATCCTGCTGGTCGCCAACGAGTTCTTGGACGCGCTGCCGATCCGCCAGCTGGTCAAGGCGACCGGAGGCTGGCGCGAGCGAATGGTGGCGGTGCACGAAGGCGCATTCGTCGGCCTCGCTGGAGAGCGCCCGATGGATGTCGCGGTTCCGGAAACTCTGCGTGAGGCCGAGTCGGGCACCTTGATCGAGACATGTCCTGGCGCCGCCGCCGCCGTCTACGAAGTGGCCGGCCGACTGGTCGAGCAGGGCGGCGCCGCGCTGTTCATCGACTATGGCCATGACGCGGTGCGCACCGGATCGACGCTGCAGGCCTTGCGCGCGCACCGGAAGGTCGACGCCTTTGCGCACCCAGGCGAGGCGGACCTCACCGCCCACGTCGACTTCGCCACGCTCGCCAACGTGGCTCTATCCCGCGGCTGCCGCTGGCTCGGCACGGTGCAGCAGGGCGATTGGCTGCGCGCGCTGGGGATCGAGGCACGCGCCCAGAGCCTCGCGCAGTTCGCGCCCGAGCACGCCGATGCTATAGCGGCCGCTAGGGACCGGTTGATTGGGGAAGACGAGATGGGGGCGCTGTTCAAGGTGATGGGGCTGGCTTCGCCCGCCTGGCCCGATGGAGCGGGCTTCTGATGGCCACGCTTGCCTCTGCCGTCCCAGTGCGGCGCGAGCCGGTGACGATCGCGCCCGACCGTGTGGAGCGGGTGCTGGGCGTGCTTACGATCTTGCTGCTCGGCTTCGTACTGGCGGCGCTGCTGCGCGGCTCTGCACACTGGAGCCGGTTGCCCCTCATCCTGTGGGTACACCTCGCGACCATGATCACGACGCTGGCGCTGACGCCGGCGATCCTGTGGATGCGGCGGGGTACCCGGCTGCATCGGCGGCTGGGCTATGCCTGGGTCTCGGCGCTGGCCTTGACGGCGATCGACAGCTTCGCGATCCGCACCAGCGGGCACCTGAGCCTGATCCACATCCTCTCCGTGGTGACCCTCTGCGCCTTGCCGATGCTGGTGATCTCGGCGCGCCGGCACGACCACAAGCGCCACCGCCGTGTCGTGCGCGGGCTGGTCATCGGCGCTCTGCTGACGGCAGGGTTCTTCACCTTCCCGTTCCACCGCATGCTGGGCAGCTGGCTGTTCGGTTAGCCTTAAGGGCAAGCCCGCCAGCCGACGTTGCGCCGTTCGCGCTACTTGATCTCCGTCACCCGACCATCATTGGGAACCTGGCGCATAGGCACCGCAGTCAGCCAGGCCTCCATTGCATCCACGTCGATCCCAGCGCGCACCTTGTCGGTGGCCTGCGTGAACTGCACGAAGAAGTCACCGCCCTCCGAGAGGAAGCTGTTGCTGGCCACGCGATACTTGGCAGCTGGCACCAGCGGCTTGCCGTCCAGTGTCAACGATACCACGCGGTGTCCGGAGGGGCGGCGCATATCGTAGCTGTAGCGCATGTTGGCAGAGGGCGCGATCACCTGCTGAGTGTTCTGGTCGTCCAGGCCGTTCTCGATCAGAGCCAGGATCTGCGCGCCGGTCATCGTTTGCACCACCAGCTCGTTGTTGAACGGCTGCACCGCGTAGAGCTGGCCGAAGGTCACCGTGCCATCGGCCGCGGGCGTCAGCGAAGTGCGCACGCCGAACGGGTTGGTGAACGCCACTTGCGCACCCAGCTTGCGCGTGGCGCCCAGCTGGCTGTCGGCGATCAGGTAGCCGAGCGGACCGCCGCGCCAGCTGCCGTCGCCCTCGGTCTTGATCGCCGGGCCCGACAAGTGGCCGGCGAGGCGCGAAGTTTCCTTCACCACGTCATCGACGTAGCGCTTCACGTAAGTGGCGACCTCCGGCTTGGGTGCGAAGCGGGGCACGCGGTCGGTGTTGGGGATTGCCCCGCGCGAGCCGGTGTAAGGCTGCGACTGCACGATCACGTTGCGCGCTTTCTTGGCGATCAGCGCGTGGGTCTTGGGATCGAAATTCAGCGTGATGTCGGTGACGAGCTCGCCGTAGACGCCGGCGCTGGTCAGCAGGATCGGGTGCGAGGGATCAGGCCCTGCCCGCTCGCAGACATAGGGCCAATGCGTGTGGCCGGAGACGACCACGTCCACGCCAGGCTTCAGCCGATCGAGGATCGGGTTGATGTCACCGGTGAACTGGTTGCAGCCGCTGACGTCGTTGAAGTCCGGCGTCTTGCCGCCCTGATGGATCAGCACCACGACCGCATCGGCGCCCTGGGCCTTCAGCTTGGGCACCAGCGCATTGATGGTGTCCGCCTCGTCCTCGAAGCGCAGGCCCTTCAACGCGTCCGGCGAAACCAGCGCCGGTACCGTGCGCAGCGACAGGCCGATGAAGCCCAGCGTGATCTTGCCGGCCGGCGTGTCGAAGGTCTTCAGCCCTGTGCCGGGGAACAGCGTCTGCCCGTCGTCCTTAATGGTGCTGGCCGAGAGGTACTTGTAGCTGGCGCCCTTGAATTGCTCGAGGCGGCAGGGCTCGTGCCGGGTGTTCTTCGCGCAGCCGCCGTTCTGCAGGCGCAGCAGTTCGGCCGAGCCACGGTCGAACTCGTGATTGCCGACGGCGTTGAACTCCAGCCCGATGCGGTTCATCACGCCGACCGCCGGCTCGTCAAGGTAGAGCGAGGAGGCGAGCTGCGAGGCGCTGGTGAGATCGCCCGCGGCGACGACGACATGATTGGGATGCTCGGCCTTGATCGCGTCCACGGCCGAAGCCAGCCAGGCTGCGCCACCCGCCGGCACGCCGGTCACGGTGCCGTCGGGATCGATCAGGTTTACCGACTGCTTGGGCGGCTCCAGCGCGCCGTGGAAGTCGTTGATCGCGACGACGCCGATCTCGATCGGAGCTTGCGCCGTAGCGGCCGGTGTTTGGCGAGGTGCCTGCGGGGTCGCACAGGCGGCGAGCATCGAGGCGAGAAGCAGCGGTGCGCTGCGCTTGCTAAGGGAATTCATGGGGTGCTTCTATCGGACGGTGGTGTGACAAGCCAATGGCGTTTGTTGCGAGCCGTTGATCATTCGCATCTGCAGCAACGATGGCCATAAGGCCGACCCCTAAGCTCCTGCCTCCAGCGCATGCATCTGCTCGTCGGTGAGGCCGAAGTGGTGCCCGACCTCATGCACCACCACATGCGTGACCAGATCGCCCAGCGCCACGCCCGTCTCGCACCACTCGGCCAGCAGGGGCTGACGGAACAACCGGATCACCGGCGGCATGTGCCCCGACGACCAGACCGACTCTTTGTCCATCGCATAGCCCTGGTAGACGCCCGATAGCTCCCACGGATCGTTGAGCCCGACGGCAGCCAGCGTCTCGTCATCGGCAAACTCCTCGACCAGCACGCGGATGCCCTCGAGGTGCCGGGCGAACGGCTCGGGAATGCGCGCGAAGGCCTCGTGCGCCAGGGCCTCCAGCGCGGCCGCGTCGGGCGCCTTGGCCATCACACGTCCAGGTTGGCGACGTTGAGCGCGTTCTCCTGGATGAAGTCGCGGCGCGGCTCGACGATGTCGCCCATCAGGCGGGTGAAGATCTCGTCGGTGACGTCCGCATCCTCGACCTTGACCTGCAGCAGAATGCGGTTGTCCGGATCGAGCGTGGTCTCCCACAGCTGCTCCGCGTTCATTTCGCCCAGTCCCTTGTAACGCGAGATCGACAGGCCCTTGCGTCCGCCGGCGAGAACGGCGTCGAGCAGCTGCGTGGGACGGGTGATGATACCGTCGCTTGATGTCGGGCGAGTGGCGGCCGCTTCGGGTGCGTCGTCTTCGCTCGACTCCGGCGCGGGCTCGGCGGTTTCCGCCGCTGCGCTCGCGCGCGTGAGGCGCGCGGGCATGGCGTAGACGGACGCCTGCTCGGCCGCGATCTTGGCCAGCTTGCGCGCTTCGGCGCTGGCCAGGAAGCTTGCCTCGATGATGTGGTGGTCGGTTACCCCGCGCCACAGCCGTTGCACGATGTAGGTGCCTTCCTCGCCGCGCAGCGCCGTCCAGCGCCCTTCCGGATCACCGCGCTCCAGCCACTCGGCCGAGGCGGTGAGCGCCGCGACCTTCTGCGCGTCGCTGAGATCGGGCGCGAGCGCGCCGGCAAGCGCCAGCGCTTCGATGATGCCGGCATCGTACTTGCGCGGCACGTAGCCCATGATGTTGCGCATCGCCATCGCGTGGTCGATCAGCTCGCGCAGTTCGGCCCCGCCCCGTGCGCCGCCGGTGGTTTCGAGAATACGGCCCTGCAAGCCCGCATCGACCAGGTAGCGGTCCAGCTGGCGGTCGTCCTTGAGGTAGACCTCGGAGCGGCCCTTGCTCACCTTGTAGAGCGGCGGTTGGGCGATGAAGAGGTGCCCGGCCTTGATGATCTCGGGCATCTGGCGGTGGAAGAACGTAAGCAGCAGCGTGCGGATGTGCGCGCCGTCGACGTCGGCGTCGGTCATGATGACGATCTTGTGGTAGCGCAGCTTCTCAAGGTTGAAGTCGTCGCGGATGCCCGTGCCCATCGCCTGGATCAGCGTGCCGACTTCCTTGGACGAGATGATCCGGTCGAACCGCGCGCGCTCGACGTTGAGGATCTTGCCCTTGAGCGGCAGGATCGCCTGGATCTTGCGATCTCGCCCGGACTTGGCGGAGCCGCCGGCCGAGTCACCCTCGACCAGGAAGAGCTCGCACTTGCTGGGATCGCGCTCCTGGCAGTCGGCGAGCTTGCCGGGCAGGCTGGCGATGTCCATCGCGCCCTTGCGGCGTGTGAGCTCGCGCGCACGCTTGGCGGCCTCGCGCGCGGCGGCAGCGTCGATCACCTTCTGGATGATGGCCTTGGCGGTGGCGGGGTTCTCCTCCAGCCATTCGCTCATCTTGTCGCCCATGAGCGACTCCAGCGGCTGGCGCACTTCGGAGCTGACCAGCTTGTCCTTGGTCTGGGACGAGAACTTGGGATCGGGCAGCTTCACCGAGACGATCGCGGTCAGGCCTTCGCGCATGTCGTCGCCCGAGAGCGTGACCTTCTCCTTCTTGAGCAGGCCCGAACGCTCGGCATAGTTGTTGAGCGTGCGCGTCAGCGCGGCGCGGAAGGCGGCGAGGTGCGTGCCACCGTCGCGCTGCGGGATGTTGTTGGTGAAGGTGAGGACGTTCTCGTAATACGAATCGTTCCACTCCAGCGCGACCTCGATGCCGATGCCGTCCTTGTCCGCCGAGATGGCGATCGGATCTGGCATCAGCGCCTGTTTGTTGCGGTCGAGGTACTTCACGAACGCAGCGATTCCGCCTTCGTAGTACAAGTCGTGCTCCAGCACTTCCTCGTGTCGCTTGTCGCGCAGCAGGATGTGCACGCCCGAGTTCAGGAACGCGAGCTCGCGATAGCGGTGCTCGAGCTTGTCGAAATCGTATTCGGTGACGTTCTTGAACGTCTCGGTCGAGGCCTGGAAGGTGACTTTGGTGCCCTTCTGCCCTTCGGCTGCCTTGCCGACGACGCGCAGCGGCGCGGCGGTGTCGCCGTTCTCGAAGCGCATCCAGTGCTCTTCGCCATCGCGCCAGATGGTCAGCTCCAGCCACTCGGAAAGCGCATTCACCACCGAGACGCCGACGCCATGCAAGCCGCCCGAGACCTTGTACGCGTTGTCGTCACTGGTGTTCTCGAATTTGCCGCCCGCGTGCAGCTGGGTCATGATGACTTCGGCGGCCGAGACGCCTTCCTCGGCATGGATGCCCGTCGGGATGCCGCGGCCATTGTCCGTGACCGAAACCGAGTTGTCCGGGTTCAGCTCGATGGTGACCAGGTCGCAATGACCCGCCAGCGCCTCGTCGATGGCGTTGTCCGAAACCTCGAACACCATGTGGTGCAGGCCGGAGCCGTCGTCGGTATCGCCGATGTACATGCCCGGCCGCTTGCGGACCGCGTCGAGACCCTTGAGGACCTTGATCGAGTCCGCGCCATAGGTGTTGGTGTTCTTGACGGTTTCGGGGCGGGTTTCAGGGGTGCTTGCCATGCCGATTATATAGGGACGGCAGGGGCGAAACTAAAGCGAAATGGGCGCGGGTATCCACAGGGGGCGGGCGTTCCGGAAATGAGGCTTGGCGCTTGGCGCTCGCTGCGCCAGTGTAGTGGCACAAGAACAAGGGGCCCGCTTATGACGACGATGCCGATGAAGACGATCCTGACCGCACTCCTCGCAACCGCGCTGGTGGCGCCATCGCTCGCAGCTGCGCAGACCACGTTGCGTCCCGATCAGCAGGAGTTCTTCGGCCTCTACAAGGAGCTGATCGAAACCAACACCACCGTCACGCAAGGGAGCTGCACGGACGCTGCGGCAAAGATGGCCGCGCGGCTGAAGGCGGCTGGGTTCAAGGACGACCAGCTGATCCCGTTCAGCACGCCAGAGCATCCCAAAGACGGTGGCCTGGTGGCGATCTATCCGGGCACGACCAAGCAGAAGCCGATGCTCCTGCTCGCCCACATCGACGTGGTCGAGGCCAAGCGCGAGGATTGGGAGCGCGATCCGTTCAAGCTGGTCGAGGAGAACGGCTATTACTACGCCCGCGGCGCGGTGGACGACAAGGCGCAGGCGGCGATCTGGACCGACACGCTGGTCCGCTTCGCCAAGGCCGGAGTGAAGCCCAAGCGCACGATCAAGCTGGCGCTGACCTGTGGCGAAGAGACTAGCGGGGCCTTCAACGGCGCCGAGTGGCTGGCGAAGAACAAGCGCGACCTGATCGACGCGGAGTTCGCGCTGAACGAAGGCGGCGGTGGGCGGACGGATGGAAACGGCAAGGTGCTGGTCCAGACGTTGCAGGTGGGCGAAAAGGCCTACCAGGACTTCACGCTGACCACCACGAACCCCGGCGGCCACAGCTCGCAGCCAGTCCCGGACAACGCGATCTACAAGCTCTCGGCCGCCTTGCTGAAGGTCGGCGCATACGAGTTCCCCGCCGAGCTCAACGATGTGACTCGCGCCTACTTCACGCGCTCGGCAAAGCTGCGCGGAGGCGAGGTGGGGCAAGCGATGACCGCCATCGCCGCCAATGTGAACGACAAGGCGGCGCTGGCCGTGCTGGACAAGGACAAGCAGTTCCATTCGATGCTGCGCACCACGTGCGTCGCGACGATGGTCGATGCTGGCCATGCGCAGAATGCGTTGCCGCAGCGCGCGACCGCGAACGTCAATTGCCGCATGTTCCCTGGCCGCACTTCGGACGAAACTCAGGCCGCACTGGCTGCCGCGATCGGTGATCCGGGCGTGAAGATCGAGCAGAAGGTCAAAGGCAAGCCGATCGCGAAGTCGCCCCCGCTCGATCCGGCGATCGTCAAGCCGGTCGAGACGCTGGCGGCCAAGTACTTCCCAGGGGTGCCGGTGGTGCCATCGATGTCGACCGGCGCGACCGATGGCGTGTACATGGGCTCAGTGGGTATCCCGACTTACGGTGTGCCGAGCGTCTGGACCGATCCGGACGGCAACGGCACGCACGGGCTGAACGAGCGGGTGGAAGCCAAGTCGCTCTATACGGCGCGCGACTACCTCTACGATCTGGTGAAGACGCTGGCCGGCTAAGCGCACACATGAAAAAGGCGGCCCCTTGCAGGGCCGCCTCTTCGGTCTCAGCTACTCAATTCCTCAGGCGAGGGTGAGAGCGAACGCAAGGGCGCTAGCGCCCAGGGCCGCGGCGAGACCGAACGTGCGTTGCACGATGGTCATGGCACTTTCCTCCTGTTGGGTCCGGGTCAGCGCTTGTAGCCGCCAATCCCTTCGCAAATGCAACATAGGAGGGTTAGTAATTTTCGCAATGCCGAAGGTAACAATCGCACTTGCACAATCTGCAAGTGAGCAGACGCATGCTCCGGGTTGACTGTGCCTCTCTGGACACGCCGGGCACTCGCGACTAACCCGCCGCCATGACCATCCAGCCTTCTGAGACCGTCCTGATCGTCGACTTCGGTAGCCAGGTGACGCAGCTGATCGCGCGCCGCGTGCGCGAAGCAGGCGTCTATTCCGAGATCGCGCCGTTCTCCGCCGCGGAGGAGGCCTATGCCCGACTCGACCCGGTGGGCGTGATCCTTTCCGGTTCACCCGCGTCCGTGCTGGACGAGAATGGCCCGCGTATTCCCAACACGATCCTCGAGAGCGGGCGCCCAATGCTCGGCATCTGCTACGGCCAGCAGGCGCTGACGCATCAGCTCGGTGGCGAAGTGCTCCTGGGAGACAGCGGCGAGTTCGGCCGCGCCTTCATCGAGATCGACGACACCTGCGCGTTGTTCGATGGCCTCTGGCAGGTCGGCGAGCGCCACCAGGTGTGGATGAGCCATGGCGACAAGGTGACCAGCCTCGCTCCCGGCTTCCGCCCCGTCGCTGCTAGCCCGGGGGCGCCGTTCGCGGTCATCGCCGATGACGCGAAGCGCATCTACGCCATGCAGTTCCACCCCGAGGTGGTGCACACGCCCGACGGCGGCAAGCTGCTCAAGAACTTCGTGCGCCATGTTTGCGGCATGTCCGGCGACTGGACGATGGCCGAGTTCCGCAAGACCAAGATCGAGGAGATCCGTCAGCAAGTCGGCTCCGGCCGGGTGATCTGCGGGCTTTCGGGTGGTGTCGACAGCGCAGTCGCCGCACTGCTGATCCACGAGGCGATCGGCGACCAGCTGACCTGCGTGTTCGTCGATGGCGGCATCCTGCGCCAGGGCGAGGCCGAGCAGGTCGTCTCGCTGTTCCGCGGGCACTACAACATCCCACTGGTTCACGTGGATGCCTCGACGCTGTTCCTCAACGGCCTCAAGGGCGTCACCGACCCTGAGGCCAAGCGCAAGTTCATCGGCAAGACCTTCATCGACGTGTTCGAGGACGAGGCGAAGAAGATCGGCGGCGCCGAGTTCCTGGCGCAAGGCACGCTCTATCCCGATGTGATCGAGAGCGTCAGCTTCACCGGTGGTCCCTCGGTGACGATCAAGAGCCATCACAACGTCGGCGGCCTGCCCGAGCGCATGAACATGAAGCTCGTCGAGCCCTTGCGCGAGCTGTTCAAGGACGAAGTGCGCGAGCTCGGCCGCGAGCTCGGTCTTCCTGAGATCTTCGTTGGCCGCCATCCGTTCCCAGGGCCGGGCCTCGCCATCCGCATCCCCGGCGAAGTGACGCGTGAGCGCTGCGACATCCTGCGCAAGGCCGACGCGATCTACCTGGAAGAGATCCGCAACGCCGGGCTCTACGACGCGATCTGGCAGGCCTTTGCGGTGCTACTGCCGGTGAAGACCGTCGGCGTCATGGGTGACGGGCGCACTTACGATAACGTCTGCGCGCTGCGCGCCGTCACCTCCACCGACGGCATGACCGCCGACATCTATCCGTTCGACGCGCAGTTCCTCAGCCGCGTGTCGACACGCATCATCAACGAGGTGCGCGGCATTAACCGCGTCGTCTACGACTACACCAGCAAGCCGCCCGGCACGATCGAGTGGGAGTGAGCGGCGCGCCTACTCGCTAGCCGCATTGCCCGCGGTGCAGCAGCTTGTGGTCTGCCAGCACCAGCGCCATCATCGCCTCAACCACTGGTGCGCCGCGGATGCCGACGCACGGATCGTGGCGGCCCTTGGTGAACAGTTCCGTCGCCTCGCCTTCGCGAGTCACGGTAGGCTGAGGGGTCAGGATCGAGCTTGTCGGCTTGAAGGCCACGCGCACGACCACCGGCTGTCCGGTGGAGATGCCGCCAGCGATGCCGCCTGCGTGGTTGGCCTCGAAGCGCGGGCCTGAGTTACCGGGCCGCATCGGATCGGCGTTCTGCTCGCCGGTGAGCCGCGCGGCGGCGAAGCCGTCGCCGATCTCGACGCCCTTGACGGCGTTGATGCCCATCATCGCCGCAGCGAGATCCGCGTCGAGCTTGGCGTAAAGCGGCGCTCCCCAGCCGGCCGGGACGCCCGTTGCCACGCATTCGACTACGGCGCCCACCGAGGAGCCGGACTTGCGCACCGCTTCCATCTGCGTGGCCCACCGCGCGGCGGCCTGCGCGTCGGGGCAGAAGAAGGGATTGCGCGCGATCTCGGACGGGTCGAAGTTCGCCACGTCGATCGCGTCGCCGCCGATCTCGGTAACGTAGGCGAGGATCGCGACCTCAGGGATGACCAGCCGCGCAACACCGCCCGCCGCCACACGCGCCGCCGTCTCGCGCGCGGAGCTGCGCCCGCCGCCACGATAGTCGCGAAAGCCGTACTTGGCGTCGTAGGCGTAGTCGGCGTGGCCGGGGCGATAGGCCTTGGCGACTTCGGAGTAGTCCTTCGAACGCTGGTCGACGTTCTCGATCATCAGCGAGATTGGGGTGCCGGTCGTGCGCCCTTCGAACACGCCCGAAAGGATACGAACCTGATCCGGCTCCTGGCGCTGGGTGGTGTACTTCGACTGGCCGGGGCGGCGTGCGTCGAGAAACGGCTGAAGCGCCGCCTCGTCGATGGCGAGCCCCGGCGGGCACCCGTCCACCACTGCGCCAAGCGCCGGCCCATGGCTCTCGCCCCATGTGGTGAAACGCAATAGGCGGCCGAAAGTGTTGACGCTCATACCCTGCGCGCTTTGTCGCGACGCTGGCGATTTGTCCAGCAGACGCTAGGGTGCGGCTTATGTTCCTGGTGGTCTTCCGCAACCGCAAGCGTGCCGAAATGGACGCAGCCGCCTACGCCGCGGACGCGGCGCACATGGCCGCGCTGGCGGCGGTCCAGCCCGGCTACAGCGCCTTCAAGAGCTACACCGCCGAGGATGGCGAGGTGGTGGCGATCTCCGAGTGGGAAGACGAGGCGAGCGCACGGGCCTGGGGGCGGCACGCCGAGCACGCGGTCGTGCAGGGCAGGGGCAGAGCGGACTACTACGAGAGCTACACGGTGTTCGCCTGCCCGGAACCGCGAGTGCATGGGTTCTCGCACGAGGGGTGAGGGGGCGCGTCGTGAGCGCGGTGACCGCGGAGCAAGATGATCGTCGCGGGCGACATGGATGCAGCCTTGCAACGGTCCCGATCACCACCCTATCACGCGCGCATGCAACCGATCCTCTACGGCATCCCCAACTGCGACACCGTCAAGAAGGCCCGCGTGTGGCTCGATCAGCACGCGATCGCCTACACCTTCCACGACTACAAGAAGCAGGGCGCCGATCCCGAGCATCTCGCCCGCTGGGTGGAGGAAGCCGGGTGGGAGCAAGTGCTCAACCGCAGGGGAACGACGTTTCGCGCGCTTCCCGCTGCGGACAAGCAGGATATCGACGCGGCCAAGGCCGTGGCGCTGATGGCGGCGCATCCCAGTTGTATCAAGCGGCCGGTGGTCGAGCATGCCGGCGGGTTGCTCGTTGGCTTCGATGCAGAGCGCTGGAGCCAGGCGCTGGCCTGACGCGCTAGGCTTCGTGGCGCTCGCAGGTCAGCGAAACTTCGCATCCCTCTGCGCTGAAGCGCGTCGACTGGACGGCGCGGGCTTGGTGGGCGAAGGCTTCGAGCAACTGGGTTCCGATGCCGCCGCTACCGCCAGTGGTAGGCGCTGCGTGGCCGACTCCATCGTCGCGCACGGAGAGCTGCCAGCCCGCGCCGACGATGACGAAGTCGATCTCGATGGTGCCGCCGCGACCTTGCGGGAAGGCGTACTTGGCGCAGTTGGTCAGTGCCTCGTTGGCGAACAAGCCGATCGCAACGGCGACTTCACGCGGCAGGCTGACGTCGGCGACATGCGCCTTGATCAGGACCTGCGGCGGTAGCATGGCGCTGCTCGCGCGGGCGACCAGGCGTTCGAGGTACGGGCGCATCTCCACCACCACGCCTTCGCCCTGTTCGCCCACCAAATGGGTATAGGCTTCGGCGAAAGTGCGCACGCGGCCAATGGCGTCGTTAAAGGCGCGCGCGACTTGCTCTGAGTCCTCGCGCCGCTTCTGCAATTCGAGCAGGCTGGCAACGAGCGCGAAGTTGTTCTTGGTGCGGTGCTCCAGCTCGGCAAGCAGGACTGCGCGGCGCTCGATCTCTGCCTCGCGCTGCGCGCGCTCGTGCGCCACCGCGCCGCGGAAGGTCTCCGCAAAGAGCAGCACCACCAGCGCGGCAAGGGCGTGCAGGCCGACTCGTGCCAGCGCTTGCTCGCTGGCAATAGGCGCGTCCGGCGCAAGCGGGAGGACCTGCAGCAAGGCCCAGCCGAAGCTGACGAGATAGGCCAGCAGCCCGGCCTTCCAGTGGCCGTAGAGCGTGGCGAGGAGAACCGCCGGGTACACCAGCGCAAAGGCGCCTGCGCCCGGCGCCCACAAATCAATCGCCATGCACAGCGCGATCATGCCGAGCCCGCACGTCACACCGAATAGCAGCCGCGCGAAGGTGCGTGCCTGCGGGCTCTGCAGCCCCTCGCCGGCATCGAAGTAAGCCAGAGACCAGGCGACCCGGCGGCTCACATGGCAGCTCCTTGCCCCGGAGGAGAGCCGCGGCACGCGACCCGGCGGTGCCGCCACAAGGCTCCGCCGGTTCAGAGATTAAGCGTGTTGATCTTCATCGTCGAGTCTTCGCTCGCCTGTCTCTTTGGGCAGGAGGATCAGGCCGGTGTGGCAGTGACGATGTAGTTGAGCGCCAGGTCGTCAGAGAGGTGCAGGCCCTTCGTAGGAGTCCAGCCGATCCCGCGCGGCGCGCTCATGGTGAGGCTGGCTGCGGCCAGGAGCTCGCGCAGTTCATCGGGCGTGACGAAGTCATCCCAGTGATGCGTGCCGCGCGGCACGTGACCCAGGCGCTCGGCGGCTTCGACCAGCAGCAGCCGCGAGCGGGCGGTTCGGTTCGGAGTGGAAAGGACGAGCAGCCCGTCGGGCTTCAGCGCTGCGCCCAGCGCGGCGACGAACGCACCCTTGTGCGCGACATGCTCGATCACCTCCATTGCGCAGACCAAATCCTGCTCACGCGGCGCAATCGCGCTTAGTTCGCCGGCCTGGTAGTCGATCGACAGTCCTACCGCCTGGGCATGGCTGCGCGCAGCTACGATGTTCTCCGCCGCGGCGTCGACCCCTGTGACCTGCGCACCCAGGCGCGCGAGCGGTTCGGCGAGCAGGCCCGCGCCGCAGCCGACATCGAGCGCGTGGCGGCCGGCGAGCGGCTTGAGCGCGCGTGGATCGGTGCCGAAGTGCGTGTCGATGGCGGCGCGCACGAAGGCCAGTCGTACCGGGTTCAAGCGGTGGAGCATCGCCGAGGAGCCCTTGGGATCCCACCAGTCCGCCGCCAGGGCGCCGAAGTGGGCGGCTTCCGCCGGTCGGATGGTCTCGTGTGTCGCCGTGGTTGCATTGTTCATGGGCTACCCCTAACAGCGCGCCCGACTATTATCCACCGGCACAGGAGTGCGCTCGCTTTGGCCCGCATCGTGATGAAATTCGGCGGCACCTCGATGGCCGGCACCGAGCGCATCCGGCGCGTGGCTGGGATCGTCAAACGCCAGCAGGAAGCGGGCCACGAAGTCGCGGTGGTGGTCTCTGCCATGGCGGGCGAGACCGACCGCCTGGTGAACTTCTGCCGCGAGGCGAGCGCGCTCTACGATCCGGCCGAATACGACGCGGTGGTCGCCAGTGGCGAGCAAGTCACCTCGGGCCTGCTGGCGCTGACGCTGCAGTCGATCGGCTGCAAGGCGCGTTCGTGGCTGGGCTGGCAAGTGCCAATCAAGACCGACGACGCGCATGCCAAGGCGCGCATCGAGGAGATCGACGCCGACGCACTGCTCGCCTCGATGGCGGCGGGCGAAATCGCAGTGATCCCCGGCTTCCAGGGCGTTTCGCCCGAAGGCCGCGTGACGACGCTGGGCCGTGGCGGCTCGGACACCTCGGCGGTGGCGGTGGCGGCGGCGCTCAAGGCCGATCGCTGCGACATCTACACCGACGTCGACGGCGTCTACACCACCGATCCGCGCATCGTCGCCAAGGCGCGCAAGCTGCCGTTGGTGACCTACGAGGAAATGCTCGAGCTCGCCTCCGTCGGCTCCAAGGTGCTGCAGACCCGCTCGGTCAGCTTGGCGATGAAGGAGCGGGTGCGCGTGCAGGTGCTCTCCTCGTTCATCGACGAGACCGCGCCTGCCGCCGATACCCTGCCGGGCACGATGATCGTCAGCGATGAAGAGTTAGAAGGAACCGACATGGAACGCCAGCTCATCACCGGCATCGCCGCCGACAAGAACGAAGCCAAGATCACCCTGACCGCGGTCGCCGACCGGCCGGGCGCGGTGGCGGCGATCTTCGGTCCACTGGCCGACGCCAACATCAACGTCGACATGATCATCCAGAACGTCGCCAAGGAGAAGGGCGAGACCGACGTCACCTTCACTGTGCCTAAGTCCGACCTGGTGCGCGCGCAGGCGATGCTGGAGGAGCGCCAGGAGACGATCGGCTACCGTCGCCTGATCGCCGATGACCAGGTCGCCAAGATCAGCGTCGTGGGTGTCGGCATGCGCAGCCACGCCGGCGTCGCGGCAACCATGTTCAGCACCCTGGCCGAGCGTGGCATCAACATCGAGGCGATCTCGACAAGCGAGATCAAGGTCTCGGTGCTGATTGATTCCGATGAGACCGAACTGGCAGTACGCGTGCTGCACACGGCGTACGGAATGGACGCTGCGGCCTGAGCTGCCAATTAGCGGCGTCATCCTTCTCCGTTCGTGTCGAGCGTAGTCGAGACACGCTGACTCAAAGCTGCCGTGTCTCGACTACGCTCGACACGAACGGGAGGTTGGGTGCCATAGCCCTATGACGCCAAGTCTTGTGCACGAAGAGCCGGGGCCGTAAGGCGCGCTGCTCTCGAATTGCCAGGACCTGCCATGACCGCTTACTCCAAGACCTCGGCTCTGATGGCCCGCGGTGCGCAGTTCTTCGGCAGCGAGCACGCGATCCTGTGCGGCGCGATGTCCTGGGTGTCCGAGCGCAACCTGGTCTCGGCCATCAGCAACGCCGGCGGCTTCGGCGTGATCGCCTGCGGGGCGATGACGCCCGAGCTGCTCGACAAGGAGATCGCCGCGACCAAGACGCTGACGGGCAACCCTTTCGGCGTCAACTTGATCACCATGCACCCGCAGCTGTTCGATCTGATCGAAGTCTGCGGCCGGCATCAGGTCGGCCATGTGGTGCTAGCCGGCGGCATCCCGCCCAAGGGATCGGTCGAGGCAATCAAAGCGCATGGCGCGAAGGTTATCTGCTTCGCGCCGACCTTGGCGCTGGGCAAGAAGCTGCTGCGCTCCGGCGCCGATGCGCTTGTGATCGAGGGCATGGAAGCGGGCGGCCACATCGGTCCGGTCTCGACCTCGGTGCTGGCGCAGGAGATCCTGCCCAGCCTCGCCGCCGACCACCTCGTCTTCGTCGCCGGGGGCATCGGGCGGGGCGAGGCGATCGCCGGCTACCTGGAGATGGGCGCGGCCGGTGTGCAGCTGGGCACCCGCTTCGCTTGCGCCACCGAGTCCATTGCACATCCCGCTTTCAAGAAGGCCTTCTTCCGCGCTTCGGCCCGCGACGCCGTGGCTTCGGTGCAGGTCGACGCCCGCCTGCCGGTCATTCCCGTGCGCGCACTCAAGAACAAGGGCACGGACGCGTTCACCACCAAGCAGATCGAAGTCGCCAAGCTGCTCGACGATGACAAGGTCGCGATGATGGAAGCGCAGCTGCAGATCGAGCACTACTGGGCCGGCGCGCTGCGCCGCGCGGTGATCGACGGCGATGTCGAGAACGGCTCGCTGATGGCAGGCCAATCGGTCGGCATGGTGACCAAGGAAGAGCCGGTCGCAGAGATCATCGGCTCGCTGATGAGTGAGTGCGAGGCGGCGTTGAATACCCGCAAGGCCGCGTAAGTGGCCGAACAGCTGATCCTCGCGCTGTCGTGCACCGACCGGCCGGGCGTGGTCGCGCGGGTCACCGGCTACCTGGCGCAGGCGGGCGGCAACATCATCGAGGCGCAGCAGTTCAACGATCTTGCGCAGAACAAGTTCTTCATGCGCGTGGCCTTCGATCCGGGTGCGGCTGATCGCGAGGACATCCGAGAGGGCTTTGGCGCCATTGCGCACGAATACGGCATGGCCTGGTCGATGCTGCGCCGCGACCGCCCGCGCCGGGTGCTGCTGATGGTCAGTAAGTTCGACCACTGCCTGGCAGACCTGCTTTACCGCCACCGCATCGGCGAGATCGCGATGGACGTGGTGGGCATCGTCTCAAACCATCCGCGCGAGGCGATCGCTACGCACCTGATCGGCGAACTGCCGTTTTATCACCTGCCGGTCACGCGCGAGACCAAGCCGCAGCAGGAGGCCCAGGTCCGCGCGCTGGTGGAGGAGACCCGCGCCGAGCTGGTGGTGCTGGCGCGCTACATGCAGATCCTGTCGGACGAGATGGCGGTGTTCCTTTCGGGCAGATGCATCAACATCCACCACTCGTTCCTGCCCGGCTTCAAGGGCGCCAAGCCCTACCACCAGGCGCACGCGCGCGGGGT
This sequence comes from Novosphingobium sp. 9U, assembly GCF_902506425.1. Lineage (NCBI taxonomy): Bacteria > Pseudomonadati > Pseudomonadota > Alphaproteobacteria > Sphingomonadales > Sphingomonadaceae > Novosphingobium > Novosphingobium sp. 9U. The sequence continues at coordinate 40,541 of NZ_LR732537.1, forward strand.
GAAGATGATCGGCGCGACCGCGCACTACGTGACGGCGGACCTGGATGAAGGCCCGATCATCCACCAGGATGTCGAGCCGGTGACGCATGCCGACACGCCCGATGACATGGTGCGCAAGGGTCGCGACATCGAGCGCCGGGTTCTGGCAGAGGCTGTGCGGCTGCACCTGGAAGATCGAGTGCTGCTGAACGGCTCGCGCACGGTGGTGTTTCGCAGCTAGGTAGACCGTGAGCACGGCTGGCGGGCTTCGATAAGCTCAGCCAGCGGCGTGGGTGTAAGCCGCTTGCTCGCGAGACCGTTCAATTTTTTCGGTATTCCGAACAGCGCGAAGCTGAGCCGATCGTAGCCCTTCGGCCGGCAGTGCGGCACCACTAACCCTCGTAGATTCGATCCAGCACCCGAGCGACATCCACCAGCCGCTCCGCCGAAGGATCGAACCGGTAATCCCGTGCCAGTTGCTCGGCCCAGGCCGCGGCGGCACGCCCGCCCCATGCATCGGGCGGGCTGATCAGAAGTTCGCTGGTTGTACCGGCGAAGCGCTTGCCTTCGAAATCGTAAAAGCTGCCCCCCAGGTTGTGCAACGAAGCGCCGCCGCCGGTGCCATAAAGGCTTGTCTCGATCACTGCTTCTTGCCCCGCCTGCAGTCGCCACGAGCATGCCAGCCGGGCGACCACTCCATTCGCCAGGGTGAGCTGCGCGACGGCATAGTCCTCCACCGCCTCTCCAGCCAGGGGCTTCCCGCCTGCCAACAGCGTCGAGGACACGTCGCGCACTTCGGGAAAGTCGAGCAGCCAAAGCAGCAAGTCGACCAGGTGCACCCCCAGGTCCATCACGCAGCCGCCGCCGGACTGCGCGCGGTCGTAGAACCACGGCTTGTCGGGGCCATAGGCGTTGTGGAACACGAGGTCGGCGGCGAACAGCTGGCCCAGGTTGCCGCTGCGGATCTGTTCGGCCAAGGCCTGCGCCGCCGCGGTGTAGCGGTACGAGAAGTCGACTGATAGCAGACGGTCGGCGCGGCGGGCGGCGTCCACCACCGCTTGTGCTTCGGCAGCGTTGCGGCCGAGCGGCTTCTGACAGAACACCGCCATGCCGCGCTCCAGCGCAGCGATCGATTGCTCGGCATGCAAGGCACTGGGCGTAGCGATGACGAGGCCGTCGAGGTCCTGGTCCAGCAGCGCCTCGGAAGAGGGCAGGATCGCGGCATCCGGCGCGAGCTGCGCCGCTTCGGCGATGCATTCCGGCGAGGGATCGCAGATCGCGGCGGCTTCGATCGCTCCGGTGGCGAGCGCCGCTTCCATGCGGTGGCGGCCGATCCAGCCGGTGCCGAGAAATCCCACCTTGGGTTTGGCCATCATAACTTCACCAGCGCTTTCACGAAACCATCCGGCTTGTCGCGGGTGGCGTCCAGCGCCTCGTCCAGCCGCTCCAGCGGATAGGTGTGGGTGTAAAGCGGCGCGGGATCGAAGCGTCCGCTGGCGACCGCGTCCACCGCCTCTTGCAGGCCACGCAAGTTGACCGCCGGATCACGCTCGTGTGCGTTGATCACGTCGATGCCCTTCCAGTTCCACATCTGCATGTTGACTTGGCGCGGGCCATCCTGGTGGTAGCCGGCGACGACCAGCTTGCCCCCGAAGCCTACCAGCTCTCCGGCCAAGTCGAGCGGCCATTGATAGCCGACGCACTCGATCACGCGCTCGCACAAGGCTTCGCCAGTCACCGCCTTGACGCTCTCGATGATGCGCCAGTGGTCGTCCATCGGGATCGTCTCGGCCGCGCCGTAGTGACGGGCTAGGTCCAGCGATGAGGCGCGGCGCGATATCGCGATCACCTTGGCGCCGGCGTCGGTGGCAAGCCGGGTCAGCACCGCGCCTAGGAAGCCGATGCCGACGATGGCAACGGTTTGGCCAGCCTGGATGTCGGCGCGGCGGAAGATGTTGAACGCGCAGCCGAGCGGCTCGCCCGGAAACGGCTTGTCGGCGAGCTGCGGCGGCAGCTTCACCACACCCGTGGCGGGCGCGACATCGTACTCGGCAAAACTGTGGCCGGCGAGGAAGACCACTCGGTCGCCCTGCGCCAACTCGCTCACACCATCGCCGACCGCATCGACGACGCCCCAGCCTTCATGGCCGAGACCTCCGGCGTCACCGGGGTACGTGCTCCAGGGCTGACCATGCCAGGGCTCGACGTTGGAGGCGCACACGCCGCAGCCTTCCAGCTTCACGCGGACTTCGCCGGCATCCGGCTGCGGCAGGGGCGCCTCGACAATCTCCAGCGCCTTGGGACCGGTGAGCACCGCCGCGCGCATTGTCTTGGACAGGAAACCTTGGTCGGCGTTCATGCGCTGTGCCTCTTGCAATGGATGATACCGATCCCCCCGAGCCCCTGCCGCTGAGCATGAGCGGCGCGCTGCGCGAGAACATCGAAACTTTGAGTGCCCGCTCGCGTGCGGAAGCGGCGAACGCGCCGGTGTCGCACAAGATCGCCGACAGGATCACGCGCTTTACCGGTTCGATGACCTTCGTTCTGATCCACCTGGCGCTTTTCGGCTTCTGGATCACCGCCAACACCATCGGCATCCCGGGTGTGCCCAAGTTCGACGAAAGCCTTGTGGTCCTGGCGATGGAAGCATCGGTGGAAGCCATCTTCCTCTCGACGTTCGTGTTGATCAGCCAGAACCGCATGGCCGAGCGGCAGAACCGCAGCGCCGACCTCGACCTGCATATCAACCTCCTCGCCGAGCACGAGCTGACGCGCTTGGCGATGCTGCTGGAGCGCGTGGCGCGCAAGCTGGAGGTGAAGGTCGATGATCTGGAACTCGCTGAAATCGAGGCGGATGTGGAGCCCGAGGTGGTGCTGGATGCCTTGGAGGGGCGAGGGACCGGATCCTCTTGAGATTATAATACCATTGCCATGCCCGCGGAGGCGGAAATCCGTCTCCGGTACTTCTCTGCCCCGGCGCCTCGTTGATGCACAGTTCTTGAGGTACGCGCCGCTTTGGCTCTCGCCGCAATGCGCATCCCGAGGTCAGGCGATGGATCCCCGCTTTCGCAAGGATAACGAGTAGAGGGTTCATAGGTCGGCTTGCGGTGGATGATGGTGCTTGCCATCACCCAGCGATAAACGCCTCAAGCCGGTTGAACGCCTCGTCGTCGGTCATCTGCTCGGGCGGGTGCTTGCAGAAGTAGGCCGCTGCCGGATCGATCGGTCCAGCCAGCCCGCGCTCGGCGGCGATCTTGGCGCAGCGGATCATGTCGATCGCGACGCCGGCCGAGTTGGGGCTGTCCTCCACCGAAAGGCGCAGTTCCAGGTTCATCGGCACGCCGCCGAACATGCGGCCTTCCATGCGCAGGAAGCAGACCTTGTTGTCGTTCTGCCAAGCGACGTAGTCGGAGGGGCCGACGTGGATGTTCTCGTCCTCGATGCGGGTGGCAGCGACCGACTGCACCGCCTCCGTCTTCGACTCCTTCTTGGACGCCAGGCGCTTCCTCTCAAGCATGTTGAGGAAGTCGGTGTTGCCGCCAGTGTTGAGCTGATAGGTGCGGTCCACCGTCACCCCACGCTTCTTGAACAAGTCGGTCAGCACCCGGTGCGTGATCGTGGCGCCCAGCTGGGCCTTGATGTCGTCACCGATGATCGGCACGCCCGCCTCGGCGAAGCGGCGGGCCCAGTCGGGATCGCTGGCGATGAACACAGGGATGTTGTTCACGAAGGCAACGCCGGCCTTCAGGGCGCATTCGGCGTAGAACTCGGTCGCCTTTTGGGAGCCGACGGGCAGATAGTTCATCAGCACGTCGGTCTTGGTTTCGCGCAAGGTCGCGATGACCTCTTCCTCGGTGGCCTCGGGCGCGTCGGCGACGACGAAGGTGCGGTCGTCGGGGTAATCGGCCATGTGCTCGGCGACGCCATCCAGGAGCCGGCCCATCTGAACTTTCGCGCCCGTGGGCGTGATCGTCTCGCAGAACACGGTGGTGCAATTGGGCTTGGCGAAGACGGCATCGGCAATGTCCTGGCCGACCTTGCGCTTGTCGATGTCCCAACCGGCGACCAGGTGTATGTCGCTCGGCACGTAGCCGCCGAGTTCGTAGTGCATCAAGCCGATCGTCTCGTTGGCGCCAGCGCGATAGTGCTCGATCCCTTGGGCGAGCGAGCTGGCGCAATTGCCGATGCCGACGACGGCAACGTTGATCCCGTGCGGATGAGGCGAAAGCATAGGGATCTCCTTAGACGGCAGCGGGCTGGAGGAGAGGCGAGGGGGCGACGGTGGCGGACTTGGGCGCGTAGCGCTCGATCATCTGCCCGCAGAAGTCGGCGAACCCTTGCGTGTCATGCGGCGGGCTGGTGTGATGCGCGCCGGGGCCCAGATGCTCGGGCGTGAAGCAGAAAGTGACGGTGACGTCGAAGTCCTGCAGCGCCTCCATCTGGCGGTCAAACCAGTCGAGCGCGTTGGGGCGGAAGCTGTCGGCCCACGACAGGCCGGTCCGCAAGTGCTTGGTGCCCAGCCGCTTCATCCAGGCGACGGCATCGTCGAGCCGCGGGTCATGGTAGTGGAACCACTGCATCAGGCCCATCTCGCCTGCAACCTGTGCATAGTGGTCCAGGCTGGGCTTGGGCGTGCCGTCCTCGCGGATCAGGCCCATGTAGAAGTGGCGGTAGTAGCTGGAGCCTTCCGCCTCGCGGTGGCGGGTGGTGGCGCCCCATTCCTGCGGCAGGTCGTACAGAGAGTACCAGAAGATGCGCGGCACGCGGCCGACCAGCAGCTCGGCGGTGCGCTTGACGCCGAACTCCTGCACTTCCTCGGCACCGAATGAGCCGACCCCGACTTCGGTGACCCACACCGGCTTGTCGGGGCAGACCGCCTCGATCTCGGCGACCTTCTCGGGCCAGGCGTGGATCGGCCACAGGTTCCAGTCGAGCGGGAAACCATGCACCGCGACAACGTCAACCGCGTCGAGCGCGCCATGCCCGCGCATGCGGTTCACCCAGGAAGGATCGATCGGCGACATGCCGCCCAGCACACGCAGCACGTCCGGATTGGCGGCGTGGATGGCAGCGCCCGCGCGCTTCACCAGGTCGCCGAAGATGGACCAGTCGGGATCGAGTTCCGGATCCCAGTGGGACTTGTTGTTCGGCTCGTTCCAGATCATCGCGGCTTCGATCACGGCGTTTCATTCCCCCTGCTTGGATACACGGCGGCTGGCCCGTACTTCTCGTAGGGCACTGGCGCTGTGCGGCACATGTAGACTTCGGGCTCCGGCTGAGCCTCGATCGTGAACCCGGCTGCGCGTAGCATCCCGGCGCTGCAGGCCGCGTTAGGCGCCCACCAGTTGGTCCAGTCGTTGGCGAACGACTTCTCGATGAAGTGCATCTTCGGATAAGCCGGATCGTCGAAAATCGGCGAAGGCTTCCAAGTGCCCTCGACAAAGAAGGGGTGCTCCTCTGGCACGTCGATCGTGTCGCGCGAACCCTGCTGCATCGTCTGGAACAGCATCATGTCGCCGGCCACGTGCTCGCGGATCAGGTCGAGCGCCAGCAACGGATGCCGCAAGTGATAGAGCACGCCCATGAAGATCACGAGGTCGAACTTCTCACCCAGTGCGCCGACATCGTAAACCGAGTGGTTGCGGTACTCGATGTCGCCGAAGCCCAGAGCATCGGATGCGAAGCGGGCCTGCGCCAGGTAGCGGTCGTCACTGTCGATACCAAGCACGCGAGCAGCGCCGCGACGCTTCATCTCGACCGAATAGAAGCCGGCGTTGCAGCCGATGTCGAGCACGCTCTTGCCGGTGAGATCGGCCGGGATGACGTGGGCGAACCCTTCGTACTTGAAGCGGGGATAGTCGCCGAGGAAGTGATTGGGCGCGGTCGTAATGCCGTGTCCCAGGTCGATGTTCTGGAACCAGGGTCCGAGCGCTTCGACTTGCGCGCGGATGGCGGACGTGTCGTTGGCGCGGGCCCGATCGGACCGGGTAAGCGGCAGGCTACTCATGCATATGTCTCGTTCAAGCTCAGCACCTTGGCACCCCATGGGCCCACAGCCAGGCGCGTGACGGAGGCAGGGTCGATGTCGAAGCGGCCATAGTGGTCCAGGCTGAGGCCGAGCACGTGCGCGACGACGGCGCGGATGATGTCGCAATGGCTGACCATGGCCACCGTCTGGCCGGACGAGTTGAGAGCGACGCTCTCGATATACCGCCACGCGCGCGCCTGTGCGTCGGCCATGCTCTCACCATTAGGAGCGACCGCGGTAGATCGCGCCTCGTTCCAGGTCGACCACTGTGGGTCGCCCTCAAGTTCCACGAAGGCACGGCCCGACCAGTCGCCGAAGTCGAGTTCGTTGAGCGGCGCCGCCACTTCGGCCGCGATGCCGTGCCGCTCGGCCACCGTGCGCGCAGTCTCCTGCGCACGCTGGACAGGGCTCGTGTGGATGGCGGCGATCGGCTCGCCGGCCAATCTGTCGGCCAGCGCGCTTGCCTGCCAGATGCCGTCGTGGCTGAGGGCGATGTCGGGTGTGCGCCCCGAAAGGATGCGGCCGAGGTGCGAATGCGCTGCGTGACGGATCAGCAGGATCGTTGCAGTCACATCTCCTCCTTCCGCCAGAAAGCACCCCCGCAGATACGGTCCATGCATCAACAAGGCGTGCCAAGCTTTGTTCCTGCATGAACTGCCTGTGCGCCAAATTGTTGCTGTGCATCGACCAACGGAAAAGTGCCGAATAACAATTGTTAGTTCAAGATAGTTCCCGCGATATCTGGGAACAAAGAGGATGAAGAAGCTTTGTGGCTTCCGGACGCTACTTAGCGAGGGGACTCATGGGCGAAACAGTGCTGATCACGGGCGGGGCGGGCTTCATCGGCTGCCACGTCGGACGCGAACTTCTGCGGCGCGGTCATCGCGTCATAGCGCTGGATAGCCTGATCGAGCAAGTGCACGGCGCCGATGCCAGCGGCACGCGTCCACCGTTCCTGGAGCCCGAGATCGAGCTGATCGAAGGCGATGTGCGCGATGGGGAGGCTGTCGCCAAGGCGCTCAAGGGTGTGGACAGCGTCATCCACCTCGCCGCCGAAGTCGGCGTCGGCCAGTCGATGTATGAGGTGGAGCGCTACACCTCCACTAACGACGTCGGCACCGCCGTGCTGTTCGAGCAACTGATCGATAACCCGGTTCGCCGCGTTGTCACTGCTTCGTCGATGAGCATCTATGGCGAGGGTCTCTATCGCGACGCCGATGGCGAGCTGGTGCAGGATGCCGCGCGTGCGACCTTGCGTGATGGCCAAGCCAACTGGGAGCCGGTCGACAAGCAAGGCCGTCCGCTGACGCCGGTCGCCACGCCGGAGTGGAAGCAGCCCAATCTCTCCTCGATCTACGCGCTGAACAAGTACGTGCAGGAGCGCACCACCCACATCATGGCGCCGCCCTACGGCATCGAAGGCGTGTGCTTGCGTCTGTTCAACGTCTATGGCGCTGGCCAGGCGCTCTCCAACCCTTACACCGGTGTGCTGGCGATCTTCGCGTCGCGCTTCCTTAACGGCCAATCGCCGATGATCTTCGAAGACGGCGAGCAGCGCCGCGACTTCGTGCACGTGCGCGACGTGGCGCGCGCTTTCGCGACCGCGCTGGAAAGCCCCGCAGCGCCCGGCGGCACCTACAACGTCGGTTCGGGCCGCGACATCTCGGTCAAGCAGGTCGCCGAGGAACTCGCCAAGGCGATGGGCCGCAACGACCTCACTGCCGAGATCGTCGGCAAGGCGCGCATCGGCGACATCCGCCACTGCTTCTGCGACACCACCAACGCGCGTGAGCAGTTGGGCATTGAGGCGACCGAGGACTTCACCGAGGGCTTGGTCGAGCTCGCCGAATGGGTCGGCCAGCAAACCGCAACCGACCACGTCGAAAAGGCGCGCAAGGAGCTCGAAGCACGCGGATTGGTCGCATGACGCAGACCGTCCTCGTCACCGGCGGTGCCGGGTTCATCGGCTCTAACCTTGCCGACCGGCTTGCGTCCGAAGGTCACCGTGTGCGCATCTACGACGCGCTGATGCGGCCGGGCGTCGACCGCAACCTCGAGTGGCTGATCGAGCGGCATGGCGACAAGATCGAACCGGTGCTGGCCGATGTGCGAGAGCCGGAGAAGCTGGCGGCGGCGGTCGAGGGCGTGGACGCGGCGTTCCATTTTGCCGCGCAAGTCGCGGTGACCACCAGCATGGTCGATCCTGCGTCCGATCTGGCTATCAACATCAACGGGACCTTCAACCTGCTCGAAGCTGCGCGCGCGCAGCCAAAGCCGGTGCCGGTCATCTTCGCCTCGACCAACAAGGTCTATGGCGATCTCGTGCAGTTCGGCTCGCATCTCACTGCACAGGGCCACTACCCCGAAGACGCGGAACTGGCAAAGCAGGGCGTCTCCGAAGCCCAGCCGCTCGACTTCCACACGCCGTACGGTGTGTCGAAGGGTGCGGCCGACCAGTATGTGCTCGACTACGCGCGCAGCTACGATCTGCCCACCGCGGTCGTGCGCATGAGCTGCGTCTATGGCGAACGGCAGATGGGCACCGAGGACCAGGGCTGGGTCGCGCACTTCCTGATCCAGGCGCTGCAAGGCAATCCCATCACCCTCTACGGCGACGGCCACCAGGTCCGCGACGTGCTTTACGTCGGCGATGCGGTGGAGGCGTACCTCGCCGCGTGGCGCCAGATCGACAAGGTCAAGGGGCAGGTCTTCAACCTGGGCGGCGGGCCGGCCAATGCGGTCAGCCTGCGCAATCTGCTCGACACCATGGCCGAGACGCTGGGTTGCCGGCTCGATGTGCGCTCGTCCGACTGGCGTCCGGGCGACCAGCGCTGGTTCGTCGCCGATACGCGCAAGATCGACGCCACGCTCGGCCTGCCCGAGAAGCTCGGCTGGCGCAGCGGCGTCGCGCGGTTGGCCGAATGGCTCGCGGCGGAGCGCGGGATCGATCTTCCCGCGCAGCCCGCTCCGCTCGCCACGGCAGGGGCACACTGATGAGCCGACGCATCACGCGCCTGCTGATGACGGTCGATGCGGTCGGCGGTGTCTGGCAATATGCAACCGAGCTCGCCTGCGCGCTCCGCCCGCTCGGCTTCGAGACGGTGCTCGCCGTGCTCGGCCCGCCGCCCGCGCCCGAACAGCGAGACGCGATCAAGCGCTGCAAGGGCGTCAAGCTGGTCGAAACCGGGCTGCCGCTCGACTGGACGAGCGAGGCGACCTCGACCCGCCGCGCTGCTGCGGAACTCGCAGCGCTCGCCCGGCGCGAGAAGGTCGATCTGATCCACCTGAACTCGCCCGCGCTGGCAGCCGGGCAGGCCTGGTCCGCGCCGGTCGTGGCGGTGGCGCACGGGTGCCTGGCAAGCTGGTGGGACGCCGCGCGCACTGAGCCGCTCGATCCCGTTTTCGTCTGGCATCGCGAGATGATGGCGCAAGCCTTTCGCACCTGCGACCGCGTGATCGCGCCATCGGCCAGCTTCGCCGAGACGCTGCGCCGCATTTACGCTCTCCCGACCGCGCCGCAGGTGGTGTACAACGGACGTGCGCTACCGGCCCGCGTGCGTGCGACTGCCGGCACCAACAGTGCACTCACCGCCGGACGGATGTGGGACGAGGTCAAGAACCTTGCCACGCTGGACCAAGCGGCCGCCCTGATATCATACCCGTTCTGCGCTGCCGGCTCCTTGACCGCGCCGCACGGCGAAACCGCCAGCGCCAGCCACTTGCGCCTGCTCGGCCAACTCGATGCCGCTGCGTTCGCTGCCAAGCTGGAGCAACGTCCCGTGTTCGTCTCCGCCGCCACGTTCGAGCCCTTCGGCCTGGCCGTGCTGGAAGCGGCCGGTGCCCGTTGCCCGCTGGTGCTCTCCGACATCCCGACCTTCCGCGAACTATGGGACGGCGCCGCCGTCTTCGTGGATCCTCTCGATGCGCCGGGTTTCGCAAGTGCTGTCGAGGCCATCGTTCGTGATCCCGGCCGGCGTGATGCCCTGGGAGAAGCGGCGCATTCCCGTGCCCAGCGCTATGCGCCCGAGCGCATGGCAGGGCTAATGGCCGAGCACTACCGTGACCTCCTGGCGGCGAGGCTTGCGGCATGAAGATCGTCTACTTCACGCACTCGCTGGACTCCTGCTGGAACCATGGCAACGCGCACTTCCTACGCGGCGTGCTCGACGAACTGCTCGAGCGCGGCCACGAAGTCGCAGTCTTCGAGCCCGAGGACTCCTGGAGCCGCGCCAACCTGGTTGCCGACCATGGCACCGAAGGGCTCGGCGCCTATCGCATGGCTTATCCGCGGCTGAACTCAACCCGTTACGCTGCCGATGCCGATCCTGCGGAGCTCGCCGACGGCGCCGACCTCGTGATCGTCCACGAGTGGAACGCACACGACCTCGTCGCCAGGCTCGGCAAGGCGCGGGCAGGAGGCGCCAGCTACACCCTGCTGTTTCATGACACCCACCATCGCGCCGTCAGCGCACCGCAGGAGATGGAAGCCTACGACCTCTCCGCCTACGATGGCGTGCTCGCCTTTGGTGAGACGCTAAGCGAAGTTTATCGCGAGCGTGGCTGGGGCAACCGGGTCTGGACCTGGCACGAAGCCGCCGACACCCGCCGCTTCCACCCTCCGGCCGAGGAAGGCACGCGCTCAGGCCTCGTGTGGATCGGCAACTGGGGCGATGGCGAGCGTACGCAAGAGCTGCAGGACTTTCTGTTCGGTCCTGCCCAGGCCGCCGGCCTGCCGCTCGACGTCTATGGCGTGCGCTACCCGGACGAGGCCAAGGCAATCCTCGCGAAGTTCGGCGTGCGCTATCACGGGTGGGCGGCGAACGCCGCGGCGCCGGAGATCTTCGCACGTCACCTGGCGACAGCGCACGTCCCGCGTCGGTTCTACTCGACGATCCTGCCCGGCATTCCGACCATCCGCGTGTTCGAGGCGCTCGCCAGCGGCATCCCGCTCGTCAGCGCGCCCTGGGACGATGCCGAGGGTCTGTTCCGCCCCGGTTGGGACTACCTCGTCGCCAGCACGGGCGAGGAAATGATCGGCCACCTGAACGACCTGAAGAACGACCCAGCCTTGCGCCAAGCGCTCGTCGCCAGTGGGCTCGAGACGATCCTGGCGCGTCACACGTGCGCGCACCGGGTGGACGAATTGCTCGCGATCGTCGGCTCGCTCACGCCCTCTTTTGCCGGAGAACCCGCTTGAAGATCGCTTTCTACGGCTCCAGCCTGCTCTCGTCGTACTGGAATGGCGCGGCGACCTACTACCGCGGCATCCTCTCGGCGATGGCCAAGCGCGGGTACGAGATCACCTTCTATGAGCCCGATGCCTTCGGCCGCCAGCAGAACCGTGACATCGATCCTCCCGAATGGGTGCGCTCCGTGGTCTACGATGCCGACGAAACCTCGCTGCGCCGCGTGCTGGCCGAGGCGAAGGACGCCGACATCGTCGTAAAGGCTAACGGCGTCGGCGTGTTCGACAAGGAACTGCTCGAAGGCGTGATCGCACAGGCGCGGCCGGATGCGATCAAGATCTACTGGGATGTCGATGCCGCCGCCACGCTCGACGAGATGCGCGCCGATGCCGATCATCCGGTGCGCGCGGCCTTGCCTCACCTCGACATGGTGCTGACTTATGGCGGCGGCCCGCCGGTGATCGAGGATTACCAGGGCTTCGGCGCCAAGCAGTGCGTGCCGATCTACAATGCGCTTGATCCCGCCACTCACCACCCAGTCCCGGCGGAGCCTGCCTTCGCTTGCGACCTGGCGTTCCTCGCCAATCGCCTGCCCGACCGCGAGGCGCGGGTGGAGGAGTTCTTCCTCAAGCCTGCCGCGGCGCTGCCGGACGCCAAGTTCCTGATCGGCGGCAACGGCTGGCACGACAAGGGCATGCCCGCCAATGTGCGCGACATCGGTCATGTCGGCACCGGCCAGCACAACGCTTTCAACTGCACGCCGCGCGCAGTGCTGAACGTGGCGCGCGAGTCCATGGCACGCATCGGCTTCTCGCCCGCGACCCGCGTGTTCGAGGCATCCGGCGCTGCCGCCTGCCTGATCACCGACGCTTGGGAAGGCATCGAGCTGTTCCTCAAGCCGGACGAGGAAGTGCTGGTCGCCCGCGACGGTCAGGACGTGGCCGAACATGTCGCCAGCCTCACAGAAGAACGCGCGCGCGCCATCGGCCAGGCCGCACTTGCCCGCGTGCTCGCCGAGCATACGTATGACCTGCGCGGTGTCGAAGTGGACGAGGTGCTGCGCGCAGCTCGGACCAAGATGCAGGTGAGCGCGTGAAGCTGGTCGTCCTTGGCCTCACGCTGTCCTCCTCGTGGGGCAACGGCCACGCCACCACCTTCCGCGCGCTGCTCTCCGCCTTTGCGCGGCGCGGGCACGAGGTGCTGTTCCTGGAGCGCGACAAGCCCTGGTACGGGGACCATCGCGACTTGCCCAATCCGGACTTCTGCAGATTGCGCTACTACGATAGCGTCGAAGAGCTGGGAGAGTGGCGCGAGACGATCGCCTCTGCCGATGCGGTGATGGTCGGCTCCTACGTGCCTGAAGGAGTCGAGGTCGGCGCCTTCGTGCAAGAACATGCCCGCGGCATCGCCTGCTTCTACGACATCGACACGCCCGTGACCCTGGCCAAGCTTGCCCGTGGCGATTTCGAATACCTCTCGCCCGAACTGATTCCCGGCTACGACGTGTACTTTTCCTTCACCGGCGGACCGACACTGGACCGTCTGATGAAAGACTTTGGCTCGCCAAGTGCGAAGGCTTTGTACTGTTCGGTCGACGACACGCGCTACCAGCCGCTGCCGGTCGAGAAGCGCTGGGACCTGACGTATCTTGGCACCTACAGCGACGATCGCCAGCCCACGCTAGAGAAGCTACTGGTCGAGACTGCGCGCCGCTGCCCGGACAAGCGCTTCGCCGTGGCCGGACCGCAATACCCCGCATCGATCGTCTGGCCCGCTAATGTCGAGCGTATCGAGCACTTGCCGCCGGCCGAGCACGCCGAATTCTACTCCGCGTCGCGCTTCACGCTGAACGTCACGCGCGCCGACATGATCGCGGCGGGCTGGTCACCCTCGGTGCGCCTGTTCGAGGCGGGTGCCTGTGGAACTCCTATCATTTCCGACCGTTGGGCCGGGATCGAAGATGTTCTTGAACCTGGCAGCGCGATCATCCTGGCCGATACCACCGAAGATGTAATCGCCGCGCTCGACGCCGATGCGGCCCGCTTCGGCGAGGGTGCGCGCCGAGCGGTGCTGGGCGCCCACACTGCCGACTGCCGTGCTGCGCAACTCGAACGAGACTTGGAACAGGCAACCGTTACGCGCTCCGTGCCGAACACCCCGAGAGGAGACCTTTGTGAGCAAGTCTGACCGATTGACACTGGTGGCGGGCGGCGCGGGCTTCATCGGCTCGCACTTGTGCCGCATGCTGCTGGAAGCCGGCGAGCGCGTCGTCTGCGTAGACAACCTGCAGACATCGCGCCCGTCGAACTTGGCCATGCTGAAGGCCTACGACAATTTTGAGTTCATCCAGGCCGATATCACTGCGCCTTGGCCGACCTCGCTCATCACGCGCGCCAAGCACTTCCACCGCATCTACAACCTGGCCTGCGCCGCCTCGCCCCCGGCGTACCAGGCGGACCCGGAGCACACGATGCTGACCAGCGTTGTCGGCACGTCGCAGCTGCTGCGGCTGGCCGAAGCATCGGGCGCACGCTTCCTGCTGACCTCCACCAGCGAGGTCTACGGTGACCCCGAGGCGCATCCGCAGCGCGAGGAATACCGGGGCAACGTCAGCTGCATCGGCCCGCGCGCCTGCTATGACGAGGGCAAGCGCGCGGCCGAGGCGCTGACCTTCGACTATGCCCGCGGTGGCCGCGCAGACGTGCGCGTGGCGCGCATCTTCAACACCTATGGTCCCAACATGGACCCTTGTGACGGCCGCGTCGTCTCCAACGTGATCTGCCAGGCACTTTCGGGCGAGGCGATCACGATCTACGGCGACGGCAGCCAGACGCGCAGCTTCTGTTTCGTCACCGACACTGCCGAGGCTCTGCGCCGGCTGATGGAATCCGATGACATTGGTCTGGAGCCGGTCAACATCGGCAATCCGCGCGAGATGACCGTGCGTGAACTAGTGGACCTGGTCGTCGACATGATGGGCCGCCCCGCCGAAGTGCGCAACGCGCCGCTGCCGGAGGACGATCCGCGCCGCCGCAAGCCTAACATCGACCGCGCCAAGGCGCTGCTCGGGTGGGAGCCCACGACGAAGCTGGAAGATGGCATCCGCTCGACGATGGATTGGTTTGCCAAGGAACTGGGCGATGAGGTGCGGGTCACGGCCAAGATCGACACGCTCGACCGTCACCGGCGTCCGCGTCGCGCTGTGACCGAAACGATTCGTGAGGTGGCGGCAGGGTAAGCCGCCGGCTCTGGAGGGCGGCTTTGACAAGCTAAGTCCCGGCGGTGTTGGTGTAAGACGAGCTCCGGCGGGGTAGTCCTGCCATGGGCTCGTTCCCAAACTGCCAAGCGTCAGCGGAATTGGTTCACAACAGGCAGCGCGAGCAGGGTAGCGTTTAGCCCCCACACCGCCCAGGCTGAGCTTGCCGAAGCCCACCTTCTAAAATCGCGTCATCCAAGCGCCGACGCACGCTCCGTGCGGCGTATTTGCCAGCCTGGGCGCTAAACCGCATCGCCCGATCGCATCATCGGCCGACAGCGAACCGAACGAGCCGTAGAGCCGCCACGATCACCGTGCTAGCCTCGTCCCGGATACCAGGAGGGCAGGCATGGGCGTGACAGGCATCGGCGGTTTCTTCTTCGCGCGCGCGATCCCGAGGCCTTGCGCGCGTGGTATGCCGAGCACCTCGGCGTGGGTTCGGTCCCCTATGGCATGTGGGACACGCAAGCCGGCGCCATGGTGTTCTCGCCCTTCGCAGCGGACACCGACTACTTCGCGGCCGATCGGCCATGGATGCTGAACTTGTGCGTCGACGGCCTGGACGACCTTCTCGGCGCGCTGCACACCGCCGGCATCGAAGTCACCACCAATCCCGACTGGGACGCCCCAGGTGTCGGCCGCTTCGCGCGCATCCATGATCCCGAGGGCAATCCAATCGAGCTGTGGGAGTCAGATGCATGAAGCAACCTCGTCCCGGACTCGAACCGGGTCGAGCCATGACCGCGAGCTACACCGCCGGACTGTGCGCCACGCTCGCAGCACCGACGGCAGCCCAGTTGGTGTAGCTCTTCTCCTCCACCAGCTCCGATCCGAGCGCCGTGTTGATCCGGCGCTTGATCGCCGCGCGCAAGTCGTTCTTCTTGTAGACGGCGCGGGCGAGCTGGACGAAGCGTTGGCCGAAATCGCCTTCAGCTTCGCGCTCGCGGATCTTGTCCTCGATCTCCCACAGTTCCTCGTTCACCGCGCGAAGCTGGTCGATCAAAGGAGTGACCTCGCAGATCGCCTCACCCGCGACGCGGCTGAGCGAGATGAGTTCGCGCGCGACGTTGGCGCGGGCAGTCCGGTCGGCAATGCGTTCGGACTTAATCTGCAAGATGGTGATCTTGTCGACGAGTTCGCCCCAGGACACGGGCACGCGGGGGCAGCATTCGGTCTGGCTCATCGGGCAAACTCCGGTTGCGGGGAAGCAAGAAGGTCAAGGTCATGCGCGAGGGCGGCGATGGCGCCGGCCCAGTCGCCAGGGCTCGGTTGCGCATAGAGGCGAGCGCTGGGGTACCATTCGCTGCGCCCGGTCTCGGGTGCCCAGCGCCAATCGGGCGCGTGCTTGAGCAACAGCCACACCGGCTTGCCGAGTGCACCCGCAAGGTGTGCAATCATGGTGTCCACGGTGATCACGAGCGCGCAGCCCGCGACCAGCGCGGCGGTCTCTGCCATGTCGAACGGGCAGCCCTGCGGATTGCGCACCGGCAGGGCAGAGGGTTGCGCATCGAGGGTAACGCACTCACGGCCAGCCAGCAGCGGGGCGAGCAGTTCGGGCGGGAACGAGCGCTCTGCGTCCCAATCGCCCGATGAGCAGCATAGGCCAATGGTGCCTTCCGGCAGATCCGCGGGCGCAACCTGAAGATAGGGCGGCGGGCATTCGGCCGGTGCCACCCGAAGAGCGAACGACAGCTCCATGATCTCGATGTCACGCTCAGCCGGCTTGAGCGGGTGCGCGGGATCGAAAGGGACCACGCGGTCGGCGATGCCGGTGGGCAGCAGCGGGATGAGCCGCGGCTGTATCTCCAGCGTGACCGAAGCTGCACGGCGGTGCAATTCGGGCAGGAAGCGCAGGAACTGGATGGTGTCGCCCAACCCGTGGTAGCAGCGCACCAGCACGTCGCAGCCGTCGAGCGGGGCCAAGTCCCATACCCAGCGCAAGTGGTAGGGCAGGGCCGGATTGTCGCGTTCGCCCGGAGGACGTAGCGCCGCCTCGCGCGCGTTCAGCTCCCAGGCGCGCGCGTGATCGCCTGCGCGGATCGACGTCATCCAATCCTGATGGAGGGTGGACATCACGTCTTGGCGTCGTGCTCGGGCTTGCCCTTGCGCTTGGTGTGCGCGAGCTCTTCCAGCTGCTTCTCGCTCATCGTTGCCGCCATCAACTTGGAGGCGCCCTTCAGCTTGCTCTTGGGCGTGTCGCCGCGCTTGGCGGAGAGCGCCGCACCTGCGGCCTTCTGCTGGGCAGCGGATTTTGCCGGCATGTCCTCGCACCTCGTGTCGATGATGCTGAAGCAACGCGCGGAAAACGCGACGGTTCTATGGGCCGAGGGAAAAAGCATGGGCGGGGCTTGGGAGCGCCTAACCATCAAGGAACCATCCTGCCGCCCAAGCCTTTCGTGTGCGTGATGGCACAGGCACGCAGCACGCCCTGGTGGGAGCGGGGGGTGGTCTACCAGATCTACCCGCGATCGTTTCAGGACTCGAATGGCGACGGCATCGGCGATCTCGCCGGAATGGCCTCGCGCCTGGACTACGTGGCAGCGCTGGGCATCGATGCCATCTGGCTTTCGCCGATCTTTCCCTCGCCGATGGCGGACTTCGGCTACGACGTGGCCGACTATTGCGGGATCGAGCCGATCTTCGGCGACCTTGCCGCCTTCGATGCGCTGCTGGACGAGGTGCACGCACGCGGGCTGAAGCTGCTGCTGGACTTCGTGCCGAACCACAGTTCCGATCAGCACGCCTGGTTCCGGGAAAGCCGCTCCTCGCGCGACAACCCGAAGCGCGACTGGTACATCTGGCGCGACCCGGCGCCGGGTGGCGGCCCGCCCAACAACTGGGTCAGCGACTTCGGCGGCTCATCGTGGGAGTGGGACGAGGCGACCGGGCAGTACTATCTGCACGCCTTCCTCAAGGAACAGCCCGACCTGAATTGGCGCAATCCGGAACTACGCGCGGCGATGATGGAGGTGATGCGTTTCTGGTTTGAGCGCGGGGTCGATGGCTTCCGCATCGATGTGCTGTGGCACATCGTCAAGCACGAGGACCTGCCGGACAACCCGCAGAACCCTGATTGGACGCCTGAGATCCGCGAGCGTGACCAACTGCTGCAGCACCACTCCACCGACCAGCCCGAAGCGCACGCTTTCTCGGCCGAGATGCGTGACTTGGCCGACAGCTATGGCGAGCGGGTGCTGATCGGCGAGATCTTCCTGCCTAACGACGCGCACGCACGCTGGTACGGTACGCCCGAGCGGCCGCAGGTGCACTTGCCCTTCAATTTTCAGCTGGTCGAGAACGAGTGGAACGCGGCCTCGCTGCGGCGGATCATCGCCGACTACGAGGCGTCGTTGCCTGCGCACGGCTGGCCCAATTGGGTGCTGGGCAGCCACGATGCGCCGCGCATTGCTGCCCGCATCGGCGAGGCGCAAGCGCGCGTGGCCGCCATGCTGCTGCTCACCTTGCGCGGCACGCCGACGCTGTACCAGGGCGACGAACTGGGCGTCGGCGAGGTGACGATCCCGCCCGAGCGCATGCGCGATCCTCAGCACTTGCGCGAGCCCGAGCGCGGGATCGGCCGCGACAGATCGCGCACGCCGATGCCGTGGAGCGATGCGCCGTTCGCCGGGTTCAGCACGGTCGAGCCCTGGCTGCCGCTCAACGATGACTGGCGCACCCGCAACGTCGCCGCGCAGGAGGTGGACGCGGGCTCGCTGCTACACTTCTACCGCCGCTTGCTGCAGCTTCGGCGGGCACATCCGGCGCTCGCAATCGGCAGCTTTGCGCTGACCGATGCGGACGACCAGGTGCTGTCCTACGTGCGCCGCGAGGGGGAGGAGACACTGCTGGTGGTCCTCAACCTGGGCATCCACCCGCGCGGCTATGTCGTCCCCGCGCGCTATGCCGTGCGCGGGACCTTGGCCTCGACCGGGCCGGAGCGTGCGGTCGACGGCACCGTGTTGCCCGATGAGGGCCTGATCCTGCGACTTGAGGGGGAACACTGATGCGCATCGCCATGCTGGCGCCAATCGCCTGGCGCACGCCGCCGCGGCACTACGGCCCCTGGGAACTGGTCACCAGCCTGCTCACCGAGGCGCTGGTGCGCAAGGGCGTGGACGTGACGCTGTTCGCCACGCAGGATAGCCTCACCGCGGGTACTCTCGATGGCGTCGTGCCGGCGCCCTACAGCGAGGACGCTTCAGTCGACGCCAAGGTGTGGGAGCATCGGCACTTGGCGCACGTGTTCGAGCAGGCGGACCGCTTCGACTTGATCCACAACCAGGCCGACTTCCCCGCACACGCCTTTAGCAACCTGGTCTCGACGCCCATGGTGACGACGATCCACGGCTTCTCATCCGACCGGATCCTTCCGATGTACGAGCCCTATCAGGATCGCGTACACTACGTGGCGATCAGCGAGGCCGACCGACACCCGCGCCTGCGTTATGCCGCAACTATCCATCATGGCATCGACGTCGGGAGCTTCCCCTTCGATCCGGTCGGCAGCGAGGACCTGCTGTTCTTCGGCCGCATGCACCCTGACAAGGGCGCACACCACGCTCTCGCGGTCGCGCGAGAGGCGCGGCGGTCGCTCCACCTGTACGGCATCGTGCAGGACCAGGGCTATTTCGACCGCGAGGTCACGCCGCGCCTGGGTGATCGGGCGCGCTATCATGGACCGGTGGGCGGCGCGGAGCGGCTACAGGCGCTTGGCAGTGCGCGGGCATTGTTGCACCTGATCGACTTCGATGAGCCGTTCGGATTGTCCGTGGTGGAGGCCATGGCCTGCGGCACGCCGGTGATCGCAACGCGACGCGGGTCAATGCCCGAGATCATCGAGCATGGCGTGAATGGGTTCCTCGTCGAAAGCCAGGATGAGGCGGTCGTGGCTATTGCCGCCGCCGCGGAACTCGATCGCGTCAAGGTGCGCGAAAGCGTTGCCAAGCGCTTCCATGTCGACCGCATGGCGGACGAGTATATCGCACTCTATCGGCGCATCCTGGCCGGTGAACAGGACGGCTTGCCGTCAGCCTCTGCGCAATTCGCCTGATCTGGCAGGCATTTGCGGGAACGATGCGGTGCGGCGAATGGTTCTCGTGGCGAAGTTCGCAGGAGGATGTGCATGCGCCGCTCGATGACCCAAGTTACTCGTCTCGCCTTCGCCGGATGCGCCGTGTTGAGCCTCGCGGCATGTGGCTCGCAATCGCAGGAGAAATCCAGCGAGCAGGCGGCGAACCAGCTGGATCAGGCGGCCGATCAGAGCGATCCCGCTGCGGCGAAGGTGATGAAGGAACGGGCGGAGCAGATCCGCGGTTCGGGGACCGGTGCCGCGCTCGACGATCCCAATGCGGCGGTTCAGGACACCATGCGTGAGGCTGGCGCTGCGCAGACCGGGGCTGCGGGCAAGTAGATCTTGGCGATGCGCCCGGTGTAGCGTCGCGCCTTATTCGTGTGGGCCGGAATTGATCAGGACTTACCTTGATCACCCAGGTGGGGAGCATTCGGAGGCGGAAAGCAGGAGCGGAAGCCCGAAAGCTCCCGCTCTCTCACCATCAGCTGCTCGCGTGCGGTGACTGCGTCGAGCTCGACTTAGGCTCGGCCATGCGGCGGTGCATCTGCGCCACTACGGCATCGGGTAGAATGTCCGAGAAGAGCGACTGCACCTTGTTCATGAAGCCGCTGGTGATCTGCAGATCGCCGGAGAGCAGTGCCTTGTAGCCATCGCTCGCGACCTTGGCTGGATCGGACTTGCTGCCCTGGCCGGCGCTGGTGTCCATCATTCCGGCGCGCTTGAAGAACTCGGTTTCGACCGGGCCCGGCTCCAGGCAGGTGATGACGACATTGGTGTCCTTCAACTCGTTCGACAGGCCGTTGCAGAAGTCGTCGATGAAGGCCTTGGTCGAGTTGTAGACCAGCTGGAACGTGCCGGGAATGTGCCCAGCGATCGATCCAGTCACCAGGATGCGACCCTCGTTGCGCGCGCGCATCTGGCGGCCCACGGCGTGGATCAGGTGCACGGTGCCGACCACGTTGGTGTCGATCACATGCCGCGCCTCGTCCCATTCCTGGTCAAGGAAGCCCTTGCCTAGACCGTGCCCGGCATTGGCGAACAGCGCCGCCACCGGTCGACCACCGATCTTCGCGATGACCTGCTCGACACCTTCGTCCTTGGCGAGGTCGACCTGCAGAGTCTCCACTTCAGGCGCGCCGGCGGCTCGCGCTGCCGCCGCGCCCTCGGTCAGATCACGGTCCGCGACGAGGAGCAGCGAGGCGCCGTCCTGTGCCGCCAGTTTGGCGAGCTCCAGGCCGATGCCGCTGGAGGCGCCGGTGACGACGACGAAGCCCGACAGGGCGTCCACGGAGTGCTTGCCCATATCAGTTCTCCATTCCGGGTTTCAGGACGACCTTGGTCCAGGTGTCCTGCTGCTGCTTGAAGTTCTTGTAGCCCTCGGCCGCCTGTTCGAGCGGCAGGCGGTGGCTGATGAGGAAGGTGGTATCGAGCGTGCCGTCCTCGATCTTGGACAGCAGTTCCTTGAGGTACTTCTGCACGTGCGTCTGGCCGGTGCGGACCTGCAGGCCCTTTTCCATGACCGCACCGAGCGGAAACTTGTCGGTCATGCCGCCATAGACGCCGGGGATCGACACGCGCCCGCCCTTGCGCACGGCGAGGATCGCCTGCTTCAAGGCACTGGCACGGTCCGCGCCGATGCCGATCTTCTGCTTGGCGATGTCGAGCATGTTGTCGATCGCAAAGCCGTGGGCCTCCATGCCGACCGCGTCGATCACCGCGTCGACGCCGATGCCGCCCGACATCTCCATCAAGGCTTCCTGGACGTTGGTCTCATGGAAGTTGATAACCTGCGCGCCGAGGCTCCGGGCGAGCTCCAGCCGATGCGGATAGTGATCGATGGCGATCACTTGCGAGGCGCCCATGACCAGCGCCGACTGGATCGCAAACAGGCCGACCGGGCCGCAGCCCCAGACCGCAACGGTGTCATCGGGCTGGATGTCCGCATTCTCCGCCGCCATCCAGCCGGTCGGCAGGATGTCGGAGAGGAACAGCACCTTGTCGTCCTCCAGGTGGTCGGGGATCACGATCGGACCGACGTCGGAGTAGGGCACGCGCACATATTCGGCCTGGCCGCCCGAGTAGCCGCCGGTCAGGTGCGAATAGCCGAACAACCCGGACATCGAGTGGCCGTAGAGTCCCGCGCCCATGTCCTGCTTCTCGACGGGATTGGAATTGTCGCAGCAGGAATACTGCTGGATGTTGCAGTGGAAGCACTGGCCGCAGCTGATGGTGAAAGGCACCACCACGCGCTGGCCCTTTTTAAGGCTGCTCTTGGGCCCGGTCTCGACCACTTCGCCCATGAACTCGTGGCCCAGCACGTCACCGGGCAGCACGCCGGGGATCACGCCATCGTAGAGGTGGAGGTCCGAGCCGCAGATTGCGGTCGAGGTGATCTTGATGATCGCGTCGCGCGGGTTGATGATCTCGGGATCGTCGACGGTGTCGACCTGCACGTTCTGCGTGCCCTGCCAGGTTAGCGCGCGCATCAGGCGGTCTCCTCGTGTCTGTAGGCTGGTGTTTGTTCCTGCTTTGCCGCGCGGGTCTGGTCCTTGCGGCGTGCGGAGGTGGCGATCTCGCCAGCCTCCATCAGCATCTTGAAACGCTTGAGATCATGGCGGGCCTGAATCTCCGGCTCGCGCATAAACAGCTTGGCGACCACGCGTCCCAACTCGCCTGCGGGTGGCTTGTAGGCCACGCGCACGCCGACGCGGGTGCCGCGCTCGCCCGGAGCATCGGCGAAGGTCACGCGTCCTTCGGTGTCGATCTGCGATCCGGGGACCGAACGCCAGGCGATCAGTTCGCCAGGCTGCTCGCTCACGATCTCTGTCTCGACTTCGACGGTGCGGCCTGCGGGGGCGAGGATGGTCCAGACCGCGCGGCCGTTGTCACCGGTGGGCTTCACCGAGACAATGTTCTCCATGAACGTCGCCAGGTTAGAAAAATCGCGCCAGAAGGCGAAGAGCTCTTCGCGCGGGCGAGCGATCGTCACGGTGCGGCCGACAACGTCGTAGGCACCGAAGCCGCGGCGCGCCGTGTGCCCGGGGGCGTCGTCGGGTGAGGTGTGGCGCTTATCCTTGCGCGTGGAGAGATACGCTCCCGCGCCGGCGGCGAGCATCAGGCCGGCCAGCCCCGCTACGCCTAGGCCTTTCTTGGCGTCTTCCATCGATTGCTCCTGCTGGGGTGCGGACCGCCATGCGGGCGATCCTTGATCCGGGCAGCGCCACACGCCTCGCGAGGAGGCATGCGCCGCTGTTGGTGGAGTAACCGGGGGCAGGGCTGCGGAGTTGCCCCGTGCTAGGTGTCAGGTCGCAGCCACGGAACGTCTCGTCGGCAGTTACTCAAGCTACAAAGTAGCTGGCTTAACAAGGGTTTGTGTCAGCGTGGGTGCCGTCGGATGGCGCGCTCGCCCTGCCGCTTCACCGCAACTTTCGCTGTTCGCGCGCGCTTGATGATTACGATAGCAGCCAGAGGAGCATGTCATGTCAGGTGGCGGAGAATACGAACCCAAGGACTCGCGCCGCGTAGTCGGCACCAAAGGCGATCCCGACAAGTCGTGGCGTGAGGAAGAAACCTCGACCAAGAACGAGGACGGCGGTGAATACGAGCCGGTCGACAGCCGCAACGTAACCGGGCAGGCGGCCAATGACGTCGACCGCTGGAAGAACAGCGACAAGCGCCCGCCGCTTGCCAATGGCGATACGTCGGAGGAGGGCGGGCCGGAGGGTTCGCGTTAGGGCTTCTCACCTTTCCCCGGACGGGGAGAGGGTACGCAGGCTTGGTTCGCAGAGCCTAGCCGGAGTTGGAGAAGGATTTGTGCCCTCTTGGCGTCGGAAGCCCCTTTCCAAGCTCCGCTAGCCGCTGGCGCGGCAAGCTTCACTATCCTCTCCCCTCAAGGGGAGAGGGCAAAGTGGTGTCCTTACAACTCCACCGCGCGTTCAAGCATGTCGAGCGCCACGTCGATCGTCGCGCGGCGGATGCCCGCGCGTCCGATCGGGCCGAAGTGGTTCTCGCGATGGTCGATGTTCATGCCCCGCCGCGCACAGGCGAGGTGCACCAGGCCTTCCTCGTCGCCCGGCGCTCCGGGGCCGGCAAAGCCGGTCACCGACAGCGCGATATCCGCGTGCGAGGCCCTCAAGGTGCCTTGCGCCATGTCCTCGGCGATCTCGCGACTAACCACGCCGAACCTTTCGATCCGCGCGAGCGGGATCGAGAGCAGCTCGCTCTTCGCCTCTGGCGTGTAGACCACGAAGCCGCGCTCGAAGGCGTGGCTGCAATCGGGGATGTCGGTGAGCAGTGCCGCCAGCAAGCCGCCGGTGCAGCTCTCCGCCGTGGCGATCGACAAGTCACGCTTGCAGGCGAGGGCGAGGAGGTGCTCGGCCTTGCCAAGTGCTTCATCCCGGAAGGATTTTTCGAGTGTTTCGGCCATGCATCCGCTCATCGTTATGGCGGGTCAATGGACGGCGCTGTCCTTCGGTTCCGCGATGCAACCTGGGTTAAGCGCTATGCCGATACGATCGGCGCACCAGCAGCTCCGACGCGGCAAGCGCCAGCAGCGACAAGATAACGCTGATCACGGCGAGACGCGTGACTGCGGTCTCTCCGCCCGGCAGCTGTAGCGCGGTGTAGATCGCGAGCGGCAGCGTGCGCGTTTCGCCGGGAATGTTCGACACGAAGGTGATCGTCGCGCCGAACTCGCCGATAGAGCGCGCGAAGCCGAGGACGGTGCCGGCTAACAGCCCAGGCATCGCGAGCGGAAGGGTGACGCTCGTGAACGTGCGCGCACGAGAGGCGCCGAGCGTGCGCGCGGCGCTCTCCAGCCGCCGGTCGACGTTCTCGATCGAGATGCGCATCGCGCGCACCATCAGCGGCAGCGCCATGATCGCAGCCGCCATCGCCGCCCCGGTCCAGCGGAACATCAGGCTCACTCCCAACCAGCGCGCCAGCGGGCCGCCGATGGGTCCATTGGCGCCGAAGGCGAGCAGCAGCAGCCAGCCCGTTACCACTGGGGGCAGCACCAGCGGCAAGTGGATCAGCGCGTCGAGCAGCAGCTTGCCCGGTACCCGCGTACGCGCCAGAACCCAGGCGAGCCCGAACGCGACCGGCAGCATAAGGGCGATCGCGACAGCACTGACCTTGAGCGAAAGGCCGATCACCTGCCATTCCGCGGGGCTGAGTAGGGTCATGTATAGCGCCGTATATGGGACGGTGCCGTCGGGCAATCGGCTGCGATCTTTCGGGCGGCCGCTACCCCCGCTCTTTCACCGTCTCCATCGCCACGAAAGTCGAGGTGCTGGCGACGTGCGGCAAGGCCGAGATCTTCTCGCCCAGGACGACACGATAACGGCGGATATCGGAGGTGCGCACCTTAAGTAGATAGTCGAACCGGCTGGCGAGCATGTGGCATTCCTCCACCTCGGGAATGCGCTGCACGGCCTCGTTGAACTCGCGCAGCGCAGCCTCGCGCGTATCCGACAGCTTCACTTCCGCGAATGCCACGTGATCAAGCCCCAACTTGGCCGGATCGATTAGCGCGGTAAACCCACGGATCACACCGGACTCGATCAGCCGACGCAGCCGCACCTGACAGGGGGTCTTCGAGAGTCCGATCCGCTGCGCCAGATCGGTCACCGATATCCGGCCATCGTCACGCAAGACAGCGATGATCTTGCGGTCGAAATCATCCAGATTGACTGTTTGAGCCATAGCTGCAGTCTAATCGAACTGTACGGGGCGCTGCAATAAGCCAGATTGATGGACTGAGCGCGCACGAAAAGTCGGAACGTCGGACGCTGATACTCTATATAACAAACATGGATCAAACCGCGCCGTTCGCCCGCTTCGCCACTCCGGTCTCCGAGCCGACGCCGCTACGCAGCGCCGTCACTGCCGCGTACCGTTTGCCGGAAGTCGCCGCCATGCAGCCGCTGCTGGAGGCGGCGACGCTCGACGCAGCAACCCGAGCTGCCGTGCGCCAGACAGCCGGCGATCTTGTCACCGGCTTGCGCGCAAATCGGAAGAGTTCGCCGGTAGAGGGCCTGGTGCAGGAATACTCGCTGTCGAGCGAGGAGGGCGTCGCGCTGATGTGTCTGGCCGAAGCCCTGCTGCGCATCCCCGATAACGATACCCGCGACGCGCTGATCCGCGACAAGATTGCCGACGGCGACTGGGCCGCGCACTTGGGTGGCGGCAAGTCGATGTTCGTCAATGCCGCGACCTGGGGTCTGGTAGTCACCGGCAAGCTGGTGAGCAGCGTCGATGATCGCGGGCTCGGCTCGGCGCTGACGAGATTGGTGGCGCGCGCGGGCGAGCCGGTGATCCGCCGCGGCGTCGATCTGGCGATGCGGATGATGGGCGAGCAGTTCGTCACGGGTGAGACGATTGCGGAGGCCTTGAAGCGCGCGAAGACCATGGAGGCGAAAGGCTTCCAGTACAGCTACGACATGCTGGGTGAGGCGGCGATGACCGCGGCCGATGCCGAGCGCTACTATCGCGACTACGAGCAAGCGATCCACGCCATCGGCCGCGCCTCGAACGGGCGCGGGGTCTACGGCGGACCGGGTATTTCGATCAAGCTGTCCGCGCTGCACCCGCGTTACGTGCGCGGGCAGGCGGGGCGGGTGATGACCGAGCTCCTGCCCCAGGTGCGTGCGCTGGCTCTACTCGCCAAGTCCTACGACATCGGCTTCAACATCGACGCGGAAGAGCAGGACCGGCTGGAGCTGTCACTTGACCTGCTGGAGAGCCTGGCGCTCGACTTCGAGCTCGCGGGCTGGAACGGCCTGGGCTTCGTGGTGCAGGCTTACGGCAAGCGTTGCCCGGCGACGATCGACTGGATCATCGACTTGGCGCGGCGCGGCAAGCGGCGGATTATGGTGCGGCTGGTGAAGGGCGCCTATTGGGACGCCGAGATCAAGCGCGCGCAAGTCGATGGCCTCGCCGACTTCCCGGTCTACACGCGCAAGGTGCACACCGACGTCGCCTATGTCGCATGTGCCCGCAAGCTGCTGGTGGCGGGCGACGCGGTATTCCCGCAGTTCGCCACGCACAACGCGCAGACCTTGGCGACGATCTATCACCTGGCGGGGTCGAAGTTCACGCAGGGCCAATATGAGTTCCAGTGCCTGCACGGCATGGGCGAGGCGCTGTACGAGCAAGTGGTCGGGCCGGAGAAGCTCGACCGCCCGTGCCGCATCTACGCGCCGGTCGGCACGCATGAGACGTTGCTTGCCTACCTGGTGCGCCGCTTGCTGGAGAACGGGGCGAACTCCTCTTTCGTGAACCGCATCGCCGATCCCAAGGTCCCGGTGGACGAGATGATCGCCGACCCCGTCGAAGTCGTGCGCGCGATGCCGCAGCCTGGCGCCAGGCACGACCTCATCGCACTGCCGCGCGACCTCTATCCCGAGCGGACGAACTCGGCCGGCATCGACCTGAGCAATGAAGCGGCATTGGCGCAGCTGTCGCGCGCTCTGCAGGAGAGCGCGCGCGTGCCGTGGGCTGCCGCTCCCACGAACCCATCGCGAGGCGAGCGCGCGGTGCGCAATCCTGCGGATCACCGCGACGTGGTCGGCCATGTAATCGAAGCAACGCCGGAGCAGGCGCGCGAGGCGGCACGGATCGCCGCCGGTTCGACCTGGAGCAAGGTCCGTGTGGTGGAGCGCGCGGGCGTGCTGGAGCGCGCTGCCGACGCGATGCAAGCACACATGCCCGAGTTGATGGGCCTCGCCATGCGCGAGGCGGGCAAGTCCGCCGCAAACGCGATCTCCGAGGTGCGCGAGGCAACCGACTTCCTTCGCTACTACGCAGCGCAGGCGCGCTCTACCATGGGGCCGGAGCAGGCGCCGCTCGGCCCGGTGACGTGCATCAGCCCATGGAACTTCCCGCTGGCGATCTTCATCGGTCAGGTCGCGGCCGCCTTGGTCGCGGGCAATCCGGTACTTGCGAAGCCGGCGGAGGAAACGCCGCTGATCGCGGCGGCCGCCGTGCGCCTGCTGCACGAGGCCGGCGTGCCTGGCGACGCGCTGCAGTTCCTGCCGGGCAATGGTGAGATCGGAGCAGCGCTAGTCGCAGCGCCCGAGACCATGGCGGTCATGTTCACCGGATCGACCGACGTCGCGCGGCTGATCCAGCGCGAGCTGTCGAGCCGCCTGACCGTGGACGGCAAGCCGATCCCGCTGGTCGCCGAGACCGGTGGCCAGAACGCAATGATCGTCGACAGCTCCGCGCTGGCCGAGCAAGTCGTGGCGGACGTGATCGCCTCGGCGTTCGACAGCGCC
This sequence comes from Novosphingobium sp. 9U, assembly GCF_902506425.1. Taxonomy (NCBI): domain Bacteria; kingdom Pseudomonadati; phylum Pseudomonadota; class Alphaproteobacteria; order Sphingomonadales; family Sphingomonadaceae; genus Novosphingobium; species Novosphingobium sp. 9U. Next base: position 68,337 of record NZ_LR732537.1, read on the forward strand.
GGCCAGCGCTGCTCGGCGCTACGTATCCTTTGCCTGCAGGAGGACTGCGCCGACCGCACGCTGGCGATGCTCAAGGGCGCGCTGGCCGAACTGCGCGTGGGCAACACCGACCGGCTCGCCGTCGACATCGGCCCGGTGATCACCGCCGAGGCACGCGACAACATCGAGCGCCACGTGGAGAGCATGCGCGCGCGCGGTCACCGGATCGAGCGCCTGCCGCTCGGGCTTGACGCGGACTTGGGTACTTTCGTGGCACCGACGATCATTGAGATCGACCGGATTGCGGACGTCGAGCGCGAGGTGTTCGGGCCGGTGCTGCACATTCTGCGTTGGAAGCGCGAGGAGCTCGGTGCCCTGATCGACGCCATCAATGCCACCGGCTTCGGGCTGACCTTCGGGCTGCACACCCGCCTCGACGAGACGGTTGCGCGGGTGACGCAGCGGGTGAAGGCCGGCAATCTCTACGTGAACCGCAACGTGATCGGCGCGATTGTCGGCGTCCAGCCTTTCGGCGGGCGTGGGCTATCGGGCACCGGACCGAAGGCCGGCGGCCCGCTGTACCTGGGACGGCTGGTGAGCAAGCCAGCCGGCCTGCCGGGCGCGGTCGGCCAAGCCGTTACCCCGTTGCACGCCTTTGTCGACTGGCTCGAAGCGAACGGCGAGACGGAGGCTGCCGCTGAGGCGCGGCGCTATGGCGCGTGTTCGGCACTGGGCGCCGAGGCCGAGCTGCCCGGGCCTGTCGGCGAGCGCAATCTCTATGCCTTGCACCCGAGGGGGCGCATCCTGCTCAAGCCTGAGACGCAAGGCGGGCTCTACGCGCAGATCGCGGCCGTGCTGGCGACGGGCAATCGCGGTGCGATAGAAGGCATGGCTCTGCCCATGGGGCTGCCGGCAAGCGTCGTGGCTGCATTTGCGCCGCGTGACGAGCCGTTCGCGGGCATGCTGGTGGAAGGTGGTCCTGAGCAGGTCGCCCAAGCGACGCGCGAAGCTGCCGAACTGCCGGGCGCGATCGTGCCGGTTCACGCCATCGGCGCGGATGGCCAATGGACCTGCGACTGGTTGCTGGAGGAAGTGTCCACCTCGATCAACACCACCGCCGCTGGCGGCAACGCCAGCCTGATGATGATCGGGTGACCTGTCCTCCCCGCAACGGGGAGGTGGCGCGTGCGAAGCGGGACTCTCAACAAAGCTCAGCTTTGGCCCCGAGTCCCCTCCACCACCGCCTGCGGCGGCGGTTCCCCTCCCCGTATCGGGGAGGGCATCACATTCCCTTGATGTGCTGCCACATGGGTTCAGGCATCCAGGTGTATTCAAGGTAGTGCCCGAACACCTTGCGCGCGTCGAGGTACAGGAATTTTAGGTCGTTCTCACCCGCGCCTGCGCGCTCCATGGCGATGGGGAACTTTTGGCTGTCCACGCGAGCGCGGAAGTCGGCCCAATCGTCGATGCGGAAGCAGATGTGGTGGAAGCGCAAGGGGCCGCCGTTCGACAGGCAATTGGCATAGAGGCCCACTTCGTCGACTTCGTTCTCGATCAGCTCGTACTGAAGGTCGCCGATCCAGATGAAGCAGATGCGGCTCTTCTGGCGCTTGAGGCCCTGCGGGGTCATGACCTCCTGGTCGACCGGGATGATCATCGGGTCCTTGGTCAAGCCCCGCCCGCGGAACAGGTCGATCGCGGCCTCGAGATCGTCACAGACGTAGGCGTTCTGGTAGTGCAGGCCTTCGAGCATGGACCTCTCCTCGTCGTTTCGTATTCTTGATGCTCACTCCCCCATGCGTTCGTGTCGAGCGTAGTTGAGACACGTACGCACGGGCCGGGGCTTACGTTTTAGAAGGAGTGGCCTCAGCCTTCGCGCGCGACGTCGTAGCGCGACAGGTAGCGCTCGAACAACGGATCGAGCTGCTCCTTGCTAAGACCATACTGCGCCAGCTTGTATTCGTGCTTGCCGAACTTGTCCTGCGCGTTGTCGGCCAGCCAGCCCGAGATGCCCTGCTCGGCCTCGGAGGTCCACTCGTCTCCCAGCGTCTTGTAGAGAGTCTTCATGGTGCCGAGCGGATCGTCCAGCATCGCGTCGTAGTGGACGTCGATGATCTTGTCTTCGCCGTGCTTGTCACGGAAGTCCATGATCCGGTTGGCGTGCTCGGCGGCCTGCCAGGGATAGTCCTGCGCCAGCCACTCGGTGTCCGGCTTGCCCATGTGGCGCCTGTGCGACAGCGAGATGATCGAGCACAGCGAGCCGGTCGCGGCATAAGGATCGCGGTGGGTCCAGATCACACGCGCGTCGGGGTAGGCGGCGAAGAGGTACTCCAGGAACAGCGCGTGGCTGGGCTTCTTGAGGTTCCACACGCCCGGCGCGTGGTGCTGCAGCACCTGAAGGAACTTCTTGTGATACGCGTACGAGCTGGTCATGTCGCACGAGAAGATGAAGTCCTTGTAGCCCGGAAGCCGGCCCTTGGACTCGATCATCAGCGTCTTGAAGTCACCCGCCATGATGAAGACGTCTTCGTTGGGATAGATCGCCGATGAGCGATAGTACTTCCCCATCTCCGGCATGGCTTCGAGCATCTTGCGCTCCTGCTCGAGCCGGGCGAGCGCACGCGGGTCGGTGGTCAGCGTTTCGCTGGTGGCGGGCGGGACCGGATCGTCGATCTCCCACGTCAATGGCGATCGGCGTGCCGGGTCGGCGGCCAGCAGGTTCGACAGCAAGGTGGTGCCGGTGCGCGGCACGCCCATGACGAACACGGGACGCTCGATCTTGCGGCTCTCCAGCTCGGGGTTCTGGCGCAGGTAGTTCGCGATCTTCAGGCGTGTGGTGAGATAGAGCAGGCAGTCCTTCTCGATCGCCCCAACCCCGGTGTCGATGAACCAGCCTTTGTCGATGCCCGCGTTGACGTCATCCACCAGGACATCCAGGCCCTCGCGGTAGGTCTCGGCGTCGAACTGGTCGAGCCCGGTCGACTTCATGGCGCTTTCGACAAGCGCATCGGCGTTGAGGTGTTGGGCCATCGTGGGCTGCTCCTATCCCTAAGGTTGCGGTCCGGGCCAAAGGCCGGCTTCTCACCCGCGAATTGACTGGGCTCGGCGCGGGAGAGCAACGCGCTTGCGTGTTGAGGATGGGACGCTGTGTCGAATGTGGGACGTTACTTCTCTCCCCGGCCGGGAGAGGATTCAGCTGACCGCGCGCCCTTGTCGTTGGCGAAAGGTACTGGGGCTTGCTCCCACCGCACGGCGGAAGGCGAAAGTGAAGCTGGACGGTGAAGCGAAGCCCATGGCGAAGGCGATGCTCTTCACGCTTTCGCCCGCCATCAACAGGCGCTTGGCGCTCTCCATGCGGCGCTGCTCGATGTAGTCGCCGATCGAGCAGGCGCGGCTGACGCGAAAGCCTCGGGTGAGTTGCCGGACTGACAGGTTGCACAAGGCCGCGAGTTCCTGGAGCGTGGGAGCGCGGCCGTCATGGCCCGAATGCTCGTCGGAGAGGCGCTCGTCGATCAGCCGCAGCCGCCAGCCGGAAAGGCCCCCGGTGATGGGGCGTTCGGCCGCTTCCAGGCAGTGGCGGGCCAGTTCCAGCGCCAGTTCTCCCGCCAGGAACTCGAGCATGCGCTCCCATCCAAGACCCGGGTGTCGCACCTCCTCGGTCACGCGGAACAGGATCGCCCGGATACGCGCGCTGCCGATGTCGAGCGTGGTGGCAAGGTGCTGGTCGTCCCACTCCAGTACCTGACCCGCCAGCCCATGCACCAGGTCGGGATCGAGGTGGCAGATGAGCGAGGCCTGCCGCCCGCTGCCGCCTTTCACGAACAGCGACTCGCCGGGCGGCAGCAGGAAGATATCGCCCAGCCGCTCCAGCCGATGCGGTCCCCACCGCTTGGCATAGCCGCCGCGGCTGGAAAGCGGCCGGGGCGTCAGGCACATGTTGAGATGATAGCGATCCTCGATCGCGTGCATCGTCGAGGTTGGCTGGGGTATGTCGAACCGGACGATCTGCGCCATCAGCGAAGGCACGCCGAGTTCGGCATCCACCACCACGGTGGCGTTGCTCTCGGCTGCCGCGACCGGGTTCGTCTGTTCCACCATTGTGTCCGCGACCATACACTCCGTCCCGATCTCTACGAGCGGCAGGCTTGCCGGGCAAGCGTCCTCCGCGCGAAATCCGCGCCAACGAAGCACGCTCATACGCGTGCACTCACGGGACTGGAGGAGAGCACCATGGCGTCAGGCCTTTTCGACTGCACAGGCAAAGTCACGGTCGTCACCGGCGGCAATGGCGGCATCGGCCTGGGCTTCGCGATGGGCGTCGCCAAGATGGGCGGCGACATCGCGATCTGGGCCCGCAATGCCGAGAAGAGCGCCGCGGCCAAGGCCGAACTGGAAGCCGCGGGTGCGGGCAAGGTGATCGCCTACCAGGTCGACGTCTCGGAAGAGCAGAACATCGTCGAAGGCTTCGAGACGGTCATGGCAGACTTCGGCCGGGTCGACTGCGTGTTCGCCAATTCGGGCGCCAGCCCGCGGTACAATTCGGTCTTCGAGATGCCGACCGAGCATTGGTACGAATTCCAGAAGACGGCACTGCACGGCGCCTTCTTCACCCTGCGGGAAGCAGCGCGCCACATGAAGGCACGCGTCGAGGCGGGAGACGAGAGCGGTGGCAGCCTGGTCGCCTGCGGCTCGCTCTCGCTGTTCCAGGGCCTGCCGGGCAAGATGGAGTACGCCAGTTCGAAAGCCGCGATCGCTGCGGCCGTGCGTTGCCTGGCGATCGAGCTGGCACCGCTCGGAATCCGCGCCAACGTGGTCGCACCCGGGCTGATCATCACGCCGATGATGGGCGCGGGCGAGCAGGCCAAGCAGGTCGAAGCATACTTCGCGCCGACCATCCCGATGAAGCGCACCGGATTTCCGGCCGACTTCGAGGGTATCGGCGCTTACCTGTGCTCGGACGCGTCGTCGTTCATGACGGGCGAGACGATCACTATCGATGGCGGGTACATGGTGCGGCCGTAATCGCTGCGCTCGCACCGACGACAAGATAACGCGGGCTTTGGGAGACAAGAACATGGAACTGCTGAAGATCCACGGTGCCGGCGACGTGCGCGTCGACGAGTACGAGCGTCTCACCGCCGGTCCCAAGGACGTGGTGGTCAAGATGAAGTCGGTCGGCATCTGCGGCTCCGACCTGTCGTACATCAAGATGGGCGGCATCCCGCCGGGCGTGGAAACCGCGCTCGGCCATGAGGGCGCCGGGGACGTGATCGAAGTCGGCAGTGAGGTCCACGGCATCACAGTCGGAACGCCGGTGATCGTCAACCCGATGATGACGCCCAGCAACATCGGCTCGGGCGGCCCGGAAGGTGCGTTCACCCAGGAACTGCTGGTTCGCGAGGCGCGGCTGGGCGACTCGATCCTGCCGATCCCCGAAGGCATCTCCTACGACGTGGCGGCGATGTGCGAGCCGTTGGCGGTCGCCATGCACGGCGTCAATCGCGCCAACGTGAAACCGGGCGACAAGGTCGTGGTGTTCGGCTGCGGCCCGATCGGGCTCGGCATGCTGCTGTGGCTGGTCGATCGCGGAGTGACCGACGTGGTCGCCTTCGATCTGGCCGAGGAGCGGCTGGAACGTGCCCGCGCCCTTGGCGTTCAGGCGGCCCTGAACCCGGCGCAAGTCGATGTGCGGGCCGAGCTTGCGCGGCTGCACGGCGAAGTGCCGAGCTATGGGCGGGTCGGCGTTGGCACCGACGCTTACATCGATGCCGCGGGTGCGCCCTCGATCCTCACTGACGTGATCATGATGGCGAAGCTCCATGCCAAGCTGGTCATCACTGCGGCCTACATGAAGCCGATCGAGTTCCCGGTCGGCCGCATGCTGACCAGCGAGATGACGATCACCACCGCCGTCGGCTACCCCACGGAGATGCCCGAGGTGATCGCTGCCATGCCGCGCCTGCAGGACAAGATCGCGGCGATGATCAGCCACAAGCTGCCGTTCCGCAACGTGCTCGAAGGCCTGGAGATCGCGGCGACCCCGCAGTCGGCCAAGGTCATGATCGGCTTCGAGGAGGAATGACCATGAGCGAGACCGCCACCGCGTCCGGCGACGCGCCCAAGCTCGCCAATCTCGTCCGGTCGGGCGACGCGCAGGCTGAGGCGATCGCGATCACGCCGTTCGTGTTCCAGGCTAACGACATCTCCAATGCCTATCTGGTCACCACGTCGGCGGGCGACGTGATGATCAACACCGGCTTCATGGACAATGTCGAGCGCAACAAGGCGCTGCTGCAGCCCCACCGCACCGGGCCGCTCGCCTTCATCGTGCTCACGCAGAGCCATGCCGACCACTTCGGCGGCGTGCCCGAGTTCCTGGAAGAGGGTACCCAGGTGATCGGCGGCCCCGGCTTCGTCGAGGCCAATGCCGACATGATGGGGATGCAGAGCTACTTCGGCCCGCGCAGCGGAAAGCTCTGGGGTTCGACCCTGAAGCGCGGTGGCACGCCCAAGGCCCCGCCGATGATCACGCCCGACATTCTCGTCGATCGCAAGCTTACGCTGGAGCTGGGCGAACGGACCTTCGAGATCATCCATACGCCCGAAGGCGAGACGGTGGACGGGCTGACGGTCTGGCTCCCGCGCGAGAGGATCGCCTTCACCGGCAACTTGTTCGGGCCGGTGTGGCTCTCGATGCCGTTCCTGTGCACGCTGCGCGGCGACAAGCCGCGCTCGGTGCGCCAGTACCTGAAGTCGCTGGAGAAAGTCCGCGATCTCGGCGCCGAGATCGTGGTGACCGGCCATGGCGATGCCATCTACGGCGCCGACAAGATCCGCGCCGACCTCGACCGGATGCATGCCGCCGTCAGCTACGTGCGCGATTACACGATCGAGGGCATGAAGGCGGGCAAGGACGTGCACCAGCTGATGCGCGAGTTCGCCTGGCCCGAAGGCGTGGCGATCGGTGAATTCCACGGCAAGGCGAGCTGGGCGGTCAAGACCATCTGGGAGGAATACTCCGGCTGGTTCCACTACGAAGACGGGACCACCGAGCTCTATGGCGTGCCGCGCTCGAGCGTGGATGCAGACCTGGTCGAGCTCGCCGGCGGCGCGGACAAGCTGGCGCAGCGCGCGCAAGCCAAGCTCGATGGCGGTCAGCCGCTCGAGGCCCTGCACCTGGTTGCCATCGCGCTGGGCGCGGAGCCCGGCAACCAGGCATCGCTGCGGGTGAAGAAAACCGCGAGCGAAGCGCTGCTGGCAGCATCGGGCGGAAGCAACTTGTCCGAGACGATGTGGCTGCGTTCCGAGATCGCCGAAGTGGAGGCGAAGCTCGCCGGTTGAGCGGCGGGCTGCTCGGGGCGCACGAAATTGCGGTCTGAGTCCAGAACCGTGGCAGGCTTCGGGTGTTGCGCTTTGCAACGCCAGGAGTCCGCATGTTCTTTCTGTTTTCCAATAAGCTGGGCTGCCTGGGATCGGCGGCGATCTCCATCGGCCTGAGCCTGGTGTTGCTCTATCTGCTGGGCTGGTTGTGAAGGCACGCATCCGCACGCTGGCGCTTGCGTTGCCGCTGTGCCTGGCATCCTGCTCGGGCGAGCCGACCGGCGATCCGGCAGCCGCGATCAGCGACGAGGACCGGGCATACGGCGCTCAGCAGCACCCTCAGTTGCTGGCGGAGTTCGGAGGCGCTTACCCGGGCGGACAGGCCGGCTACCTGAAGGCGGTCGGCGAGCGCGTCGCCACGGCCGCGGGGCTGGACGGGCAGTGCACGTTCACGATGGTCAACAGCGACGTCGTCAACGCCTTTGCCGTGCCGGGCTGCTACATCTACGTGACGCGCGGGCTGTTCGCCGTGGTCACCAGCGAGGCCGAACTCGCATCGGTGCTGGGCCATGAGGTCGGCCATGTCGTCGCCCAGCACTCGCAGCGGCAGGAGCGGCGTTCGGTGTGGCGGACCTTGGGGGTCATCGCCGTCAGCCTCACCGGCTCGGACCGCCTGACCCGGCTCGCCAGCCAGGCCGCGCAATACTTCGGTCTGCGCTACTCGCGCACGCAGGAGTACCAGGCCGACGACCTTGGCGTCGGCTATCTGGAGAAGGCGGGCTACGACGTCTACGCCGCAGCGGAGATGCTGGCCGATCTGCAGCGGCAAGAGGCGTTCGTGCAGGCGACCGGCGCACGCGATGCTGCGCGCAGCATTCCGGAATGGGCGCTCAGCCACCCACTGACTCAGAACCGCATCGAGCGGGCGCGCAAGCGGGCCGAAGCTACCGGGCTGCAGGACGATGCCTTGCCGGAGAACGCCGCCGCTTACTACGCCCGTGTCGACGGCCTGCTCTACGGCGACGATCCGCAGCAGGGCTTCGTGATTGACCGCCGTTTTGCGCATCCTGTGATGCGCATTACCTTCGAGGCGCCTCCGGGCTTCTCGCTCACCAACAGCCCGCAGGCGGTGGGATTGAATGGACCGGACGGGGTGCGCGGCGAGTTCGGCGGTGGACCCATGCCGGCCGGCGGACTGCCGCGCTATGCCGAGGCGCTGGTCGCGCAAGTGGTCGGCGACGCGCCGGCGCAAGTGCGCAGCTCACAAGCGGCGGAGATCAACGGCTTGCCCGCGGTGATCGTGCAAGTGGCCTTGCAGGTGCGGCAAGGCACAGTGCCGCTGGCGATCGCCGCCTACGATGGCGGCGGCGGAGAGGCGTACCACTTCATCATGATCTCGCCTCCGTCCGATGCACATGCCGCGGCACTGGCGGCACTGTTCGGCTCGTTCCGCAGGCTATCGCCACAGGAGGCCGCGTCGCTGCGGCCGCGGGTCATCCGGACGGTCCGGGCGCGCGCCGGAGATACGGCCGACGCCTTGAGCCGGCAAACCGTCGACCGCAATCCGCGCGCCTTGTTCGCGCTGCTGAACGGGGATGCGAAGGGAGCGCTCGCGCCTGGCGCGATGGTGAAGATCGTGACTTACGCGGGAGTGCGTTGATCTCGGCTTTGTGGGGTGAGGCGAGCGCTTCTGGTGCCGGACGCACCTTTGTCGAAGCCCGCCCGTCGTCCGCTGTCCTCAGCCGGCATCATCCTCTGGAGCAGCCTCATCGCCGCCCGGAAGATGCTCTGCCAATTGCCGGATGCCGTCGCCGTTGAACGAGGTGTGGCTCGCACCGTCGATGATGACGGGATGTTCCATCGTGAGCACTGCCGCGTCCTGATGCGCGGCATCCAGGCTGAGCCAGGCGCGCACTGCGCCTTCGAGGCTGGTGACTTCCGCCACGTCTTCCTCGCCGCGGGGCACGTTCTCCAGCGCCACGCTCATGCGCCAGTCGATGGCCGGCGAGGTGGTGTTCCTATCCCAGGTGGCTTCGGTCATGCGCGTGCTCCTTCGCTTCATCGGCTGTTCGTGTCTGTAACGCGGCGCGAGCGATTAGGTCACGCGAGGCAGGCGCAAGCCTTGCGCACGAACGAGCCCCGCCTACTTGGGTTGCAACCTTGAAGGGAATTGCAGTGCCGCCTGGTCCGACGTTCGACAACAGCTATGCCCGCCTGCCGGACCGCTTCTTCGCCCGCGTTGCGCCGGCACCCTTCGCTGCGCCGGCACTGATCAAGCTCAACACCGGGCTGGCCGATGCGCTGCAGCTCGATGCCGACTGGTTGGCGGACGCAAAGGGGCTCGCCTTCCTCTCCGGCCAGACGATCGCACCGGGCTCCGAGCCGCTTGCCATGGCTTATGCGGGGCACCAGTTCGGCAACTTCGTGCCCCAGCTGGGCGACGGCCGCGCCGTGATGCTGGGCGAAGTGCTGGACCGCGAAGGTCGTCGCTTCGACATGCAGCTAAAGGGCGGCGGCCGCACGCCGTTCTCGCGCGGAGGCGACGGGCGCGCGGCGCTGGGGCCGGTGCTGCGCGAGTACATTGTCAGCGAGTTCATGGCAGCGATCGGCGTGCCGACCACCCGCGCGCTGGCGGCCGTGGCCACCGGAGAACCGATCTATCGCGAGACCATGCTGCCCGGCGCGCTGCTGGTCCGGGTGGCCTCGAGCCACATCCGCGTCGGCACGTTCCAGTTCTTCGCGGCGCGCCAGGACACGGACGGTGTGCGCACGCTCGCCGATCACGTGATCGCACGCCACTATCCGAAGGCGCGCGAGGCGGAGCAGCCCTACCGCGCCTTGCTCGAAGCGGTAATCGGCGCGCAGGCGCAGCTGGTCGCGCGCTGGCTGCTGGTCGGCTTCATCCACGGCGTGATGAACACCGACAACATGGCGGTGTCCGGTGAGACGATCGACTACGGCCCGTGCGCCTTCATGGACACTTACGATCCCGCTACGGTCTATAGCTCGATCGACCGGATGGGCCGATACGCTTACGCCAATCAGCCCAACATCGCCTTGTGGAACCTCACGCGTCTGGCCGAGACGCTGCTGCCGCTGATCGACACGGAGGAGGACAAGGCGATCGCCATCGCCCAGGACGCGCTTGGTACGTTCGAGCCGCAGTTCACGCAGGCGCACCGTTCCGGCGTGATCGCGAAGCTGGGCCTGACGGCGGTGAGGGAGGGCGATGCCGAGCTCGCCCAGGAGATCTTCGCCGAACTGGCGCGCAACCAGGTCGATTTCACCCTGTTCTTCCGCCGCCTCTCCGCCGCCATCGAGTCAGGCGCGGCCGACGAGCCGGTCCGCTCGCTGTTCGTCGATCCGACGGCCGCCGACGCACTGCTGGCGCGCTGGCGTGAGCGGCTGGCGCAGGAGCCCGAGGACATCCAGATCCGCCGCGCCCGCATGGACCGCACCAATCCTGCGTTCATTCCGCGCAACCACCGCATCGAGGCGGTGATCGCCGCAGCCACCGAAAACGAGGACTTCGCGCCCTTCGAGGAACTGCTGGGCGTTCTCTCGCGGCCGTTCGACGATCAGCCCGAACATGCCAACTATGCACAACCCCCGCTGGAGCACGAACGCGTGCTCGCGACTTTTTGTGGAACCTGAATGACCAAGATCGTCAACGGCGCCAGCCTGCAACCGCTCTCTGGCGGCGCGCCCAAGCATATCGTGCTGCTGCTCCACGGCTTTGGCTCCAGCGGCAGCGACATGATCGCACTCGCGCCGGCCTGGCAGCAAAGCTTGCCCGACGCGCTGTTCCTGGCGCCGCATGCGCCCGAGCGGACCGGCGGCGGCGGATACCAGTGGTGGGGTCTTGCAAACCTGACGCCGCAGGCGCTGGCTGCCGGCGCGCACGGAGCGGCTCCGGCGATCGACGCCTTCATCGACCGCAAGCTCGCGCAATATGGGCTGAGCGAGGCGGATCTGGCGATCGTCGGCTTCAGCCAGGGCACGATGATGGCGCTGCAAGTCGGCCTGCGCCGGCCGCGCACCGTCGCCGGCATCGTCGGCTATTCGGGCATGCTCACCGGGACCGCCGACTTGAAGCACAACGGCGAGCCCAAGCCACCGGTGCTGCTGGTGCATGGCTCGGCCGATCCCGTCGTCCCGGTCGCGGCGCTCCATGCTGGCGAGAGCGAGCTGAAACGCCTGGGTGTCGAGGTGACGTCGCATGTCTCGCCCGGCATCGGCCACAGCGTCGACCCGGTGGGACTGCGGCTCGGCCTGGAGTTCGTCAGCAAGGTGCTGGGTATCTAGAGCCCCGACTTAACCAAGCGTTGCGCCGTTCGCTGCCAGGATCTCCAGCACCCGCGCCTCCGCCAAGCCGATCGTGCCCTCGACGCCGATCAGCGCGAAAGTGCCGCCCAGCAGGAAGGCACAGTGCCCGTGAACGGTCGCGATCAATGAGCCTGTCAGGGCCACGATCGTCTCCTCCCCAGCGTGAGGCAGCACTGCCGCAACCTCACGCGCGATCACGCCGGTCAGTGCTCGGCGATGGGTGACGAGCGCTTCGGTGAAGCCGACTTCGTCGGGAACGCGGTGCTCGTAGATGGCGGACCACAGGTTGCGGTGCTGTGCCGCAAAGGCGAAGTAGCCGTCGACCAGAACCAGGATGCGCTCGCGTCCTTGCGCGTCGGCCAGCCGTTCCTCCAGCCACAGCGTCCAGGCGGCAAACGTGCGCGCGTTGATTGCCATGACGAGCCGATCGACGTTGCCGAAGACGTGCATGACCGTGCCCACCGAGTAGCCGATCCGCTTGGCCACTTCGCGCGCGGAGAAGCGGGCATAGCCGCCCTCGGCCATGACTTCGCGCCCCGCATCCAGGATCAAGGCTTCCAGTTCCTCGCGGCCGTGGTCGGAGCGTCGCCCCATCTCAGCCCGCCTTGCGCACGAACGGATAGCGCATTTGCGCCAGGTATCCGCTCGGCACTGCCTCGGGCACGCCATAGCCCTGCGGCCACTTGCCCTTGGGGAAGTAGTAAGTGCCGAACAGGCGATCGAGCCAGGGGAAGTGGATGGCGAAGTTCTTGTCCACGCCCTCGGCCTCCAGCGCGTGGTGCCAATGGTGGAAGCGCGGCACCACGATCCAGCGGCCGAGCCGGTCGAAGTCGCCCCGCAAGTTGGCATGCACCAGCGAGGAGTAGACGTAGACCATGCCGATGTAGGCCTGCATGACCGAGGGCAGGAAGCCCAGCGTCAGCAGCGGCAGCGAGGTGACGCCGCGCAGCAGCACGATCTCGATGAAGTGCATGCGCCCGCCCGCCAGCCAGTCCATCGACTTGGCCGAGTGGTGCACCGCGTGGAAACCCCAGAGGAACGGCACGCGGTGGAAGGTGCGGTGGAACCAGTACTGCGTCAGGTCGGTCAGCAGCATGGCCAGCGCGAACTGCACGATCCACGGCAGTCCGCCGACTGCAGCGCGCACGCCTGCGAGCGTGGTGCCGTGCGCATTCAGGTAGCTCGAGGGGGCGAGCGCCAGGAAGGTGATCAGCTGCACCAGCATCGAGCTCACCAGGAAGTAGAATAAGTCCTCGCGCCATTCGGTGCGGAACAGGCGCTGCTCGCCACGATGGCCGAAGATCCGCTCCAGCGGCGCGAACATCAGCCCCGTGGCGATCAGGTTCACGGCGAAGAAGTCCACGCCGAAGAAGATACCCCAGTCGTGCATCTCGCGCGGCTGCACCGAGGCGCCGCCCAGGATCGTGCCGGTGAGGGCGAACAGCAGCGCGGTGAGGCCCAGCGCCTTGCGCGGCCGCAGCAGCAAGCTGAGCAGGGCGAGCGCATAGGCGCTCAGCAGCGTGGCGTGGACCACCAGGCGGAAACTGGAGGTCGCCAGCACGCGGGCCAGTTCGGGCGTGGCCATCCAGTCGGGCCAGCGCAGCGCGGCGACGAAGCACAGGCCCACACTGGCGAGCAGCAGGGCGAAGAACCCCGCGAACCATCCAGTGCCAAAGCCGCGCGCCTCGATCGGCGCTTCCAGGTCCTTGACGAGCTTGCTTAGAAATCCGGTCATCGGGGTGCCCCCTAGTTGATGGAGCTTACATAGCGGTAAAATCGAACGCTGTCTAATTCTTTATTGCACAGTGTTCGATTTGTGCGTAGCTCATGGGGTGACACAAGCGAGAGGCGAGTCATGAGCGGTATCCTGATGCTGGCGACCTTGGTGCTGGGCGTGCTGCTCTTCGACACGCGGCGCAGGCTGACGGCGCTGGAGGGCTGGGCACGTGCGGTGCGCGAGAGCGTGACGCCTCCTGTGGTCGAGGCGGTCGCGGCCCCGGTGCAACCTGTGCCGGCCGCGCCTCCGCGAGAGTTTGTTGCGCGCGAGCCCGAGGCGCCCCGGGCATCCAGCTTGCCGCGTGAGCCTGTCGCGGCAAAGCCCGCCCCACCTAGAACGCCCTTGTCCCAACGCTTGGCTCATGTCGGCTTCGAGGACCTGTTCGGCCGCAAGCTTCCGATCTGGGCCGGCGGACTGACCCTGATCGTCGCGGCCGTGCTGCTGGTGAAGTACTCGATCGACAGTGGGCTGCTCTCACCAGGCGTGCGCGTGGTGCTCGGCCTGCTGTTCGGCGGCGCAATGGTCGCCCTCGCCGAAGTCGCCCGTCGGCGCGAGGATGCCGTGCGCGACCCGCGCGTGGCGCAGGCGCTGGCAGGAGCAGGCGTTGGCGCGCTCTATGCCTCGGTGCTGGCGGCGGCGAACCTCTATGCCCTGGTGGGGGCAGGCACCGCCTTCGTCGGACTGGCGGTCGTCACCGCCCTGGCCTTGGCGCTGGCTGTGCGCTTCGGCGCGCCGTGCGCCGTGCTGGGCTTGGTCGGCGGCCTTGCCGCGCCGGCGCTGGTCCAGTCCGAGACCCCGAGCGTGCCCCTGCTGGCGGGCTACCTGGCGCTGGTGATCGGCGCCATCACCATGCTGTCACGCCGCCAGCGCTGGATCTGGCTGGGCCTCAGCGCGCTTGTCGGTGGAGCAGGCTGGAGCCTCTTCACCATCGTCATGGGCGGCCTCGACTCCGGAGCGACGGTGTCGATGGGCTTGCTTGTGCTGCTGCTCGCATTGGGCCTGCCCGCGTTCACGCTCGATGGTCGCGCGGCCCCGCTGCTGCGCGCCGGAGCAGCGGTCGTCGGCGCGCTGCAGTTGGCGGTGCTGGTGGCGAACGGTCACTTCGCGCCGCTGACCTGGGGGCTCTATGGCCTGCTCTCGCTCGCTTATGTCTGGCTGGCCGATCGCACTCCTATTCTTCAGCGCACGGTTGCAGTGCCGCTGCTGACCGCGCTCGGCCTTGCCGCCGGTTGGCCTCAGCCTGACCTCGGCCTGTTCACGGCGGTGATCGCAGGGATCACGCTGATCTATGGCAGCTATGCCTTGCACCATCTGTGGCGGGGCGCCGGGCGGTTCGACGAGGTCGGCCTGCTCTGCGCCATCGCGCTGGGTGGATACCTGGCATCGCTGCTCCAGTTCTATGAGGGCACGCACGCGCAGGAGACGCCCTTCGCCTTGCTGGGCCTGCTCTTCGCGTTGGTTCCGGCAAGCGGTCTGGCGCTCGGCTGGAACAAGGCGACCCGTCACGACGATGCCCGCTTTGCGCTGCTCGCAAGCTGCGCGGGTGTGCTGGTCGCAGCGGCGGGGGCGATCGCGCTCCCGGGCTGGAGCATGGCGATCGCGATCGGGGGCGTCGCCTCCGGTCTGCTGGCGCTGGCAATCCTCGCCCGCGATCCGCGTGTAACCTTGGCAAGCCTCAGCTTCCTCGCAGCGAGCGTCTTAGCGCTGGTGGTCACCGCCGATGGTGAGCTCGACCGCCTGATCGAGGTCGCATCCGCTGCGCATCCTGGCCGCGCTGTCCTGCGATGGGGCGCGCTCGCGCTCGTCGCCGCGGCCTTCGCCTGGCGCACCAACGAGGGTCGGCTGCGGTTCGTGGTGCAGCCGCTCGCGGTGTTGCTCGGCTATGGTCTGGTGGCGCAAATCGTGCCCGCCCCCTGGCTAGCGGTGGCGAGTGCGGCCGGGCTGCTGGTGCTTGCCGAAGCCTGGCTGCGCAAGCCGGAGCTGCGGCTTGGCCCGGCGCTGGCGACCGCGGCAAGCCTGCTGGTGCTCTGGGCGCTCGAGCCGCTCGCACGTTGGAGCGGTGCGGCTTTGGCTTCGCTGATAGCAGAGCCGGTGTTGGTGACGGAACTGCCCGCGCCCGGCATGACCATGCGCCAGCTGCTGGTGCCCAGTCTGGCGGCGCTGCTGGTGGTCTGGCGCCAGCGCGCGAGACTGCCGGCATTCGCCACCCGCGGCAGCGCGGCCCTCGCCGGAGCGATCGGCCTGGTGAGCGCGCATGTCCTCTACAAGCAGGTGTTCGCCATCGCCGACATGACGGCATTCGTCGACCATGGCCTCGCTGAGCGCTGCTTGTGGGAGTGGGCGCTGCTCGGCGCTGGGTTTGGCGTGTGGCGCGTGCTGAACCTGCGTCGCGCGGCACTCGCGCTGGTCGCCGCCGCGCTGGTGCATGCGACGCTCTACACGCTCGTCCTGCACGATCCGCTCTGGGCAGAGCAGGCAGTGGGGTACTGGCCGTTGGTCAATGGGCTGCTTCCGGCTTTTGGCGTCGTGCTTGCCGGCTTGGCACTGGCGGAGCGGATCGCGCCCGAAGCGATGACCCGGCTGCGGCGTCCGGCGGAGGGTCTGCGCATGGTGACGATCCTGCTGTTCGCCTTTGCCACACTACGCCAGCTGTTCGCCGGCTCCATCCTCGTGCACGGCTCAATCGGAGAGGCGGAGAGCATTCTGTGGTCGGTCCTGGCAATCGCGTTGGCCGTGGGCTTCCTGGTGCGCGGTATTCGCCAGGGCAGTCGCGACTGGCGCATCGTGTCGCTCGGGCTGATGCTGGTGGCCGTGGCCAAGGTGTTCCTGTTCGACGCCTCGGGCCTGGAAGGCCTGCTGCGCATAGCCTCGTTCCTGGCGCTGGGCTTCAGCCTCATCGGAGTGGGGTGGCTCTACAGTCGCTATCTCAAGCCGATGGCGAAAGGGTGAGGGGTGCACGCGCGCACCTGCTCACCCCAGCACGGCGCAGCTTTCGTAAACCAGCCGCACGGCCTCGGCCTGGCCCCGTACGCCCAGCTTCGCGAACAGCCGTTTGGAGTAGTTGCGGGTCGTCTCGATCGTCAGCCCCATGGCGTCGCCGGCTTCCGCAAGGGACAGCCCGGAGGCTAGGAGCACTGCCAATTCGGCCTCGCGCCGGGGCAGGTCGTAGAGCGTCGCCAGGTGCTCTGCGCGCGCCGGCGAGGACGCTCGCGGCTGCCGGCAGTGGGCGATGAGCGCTGCGTTCCCGAGCAGGCTGCCAGTCTCTCGCGCCGGGGAGAGCAGGGCTTCGATCCTGGGTTCAGGCGAGAGCAGCATGGCCCTTTCGGCCGCCAGCGGTGTTTCGGCATAAGCGGCGGCAGCCTCGACTAGGGCGCGCTCCACCCCCGGTCCAAATTCGCGCAGCCGTTGGCCCAGGCGCGGTGCATGGCCGAACGCGTGCGCAAGCATGTGTTCGGTTGCAGGGGCGAGCGCCAGCAGTCGTCCGGTCTGGTCCAGCATGAACCAGCCTCCGCCGGCTCGCTCCAGCGCGGCACTGCCGGCCGCATCGGCGAGCGTATGCTGTGCAGCGGCCACAAACGTGCGCAGCGCCAATGCCGCATAAGGCGCGAGGGCCGATAGCAAGGCGCTGTCCGCCGCCGTGCAGGGACGCTCGCTCGCGAGCACCAGCCAGGCGCTTGCCGCCGGATCGTCGAGCAGGCGCACGGCGCGCTCATCGGCCAGTCCCAGCTTGCGCATGTCCTGGCGACGGCGTGCCTGGCGGACGGGATCGTGGTCGTCGAACTCGTCGCCGCTGTAGACGCGGCCGGGACGCAGGCGATCGTACTGGATGCGATCCGTCAGGTTCAGTTCGTTGAGGCCGAGTTCACGGGCACGGCGCGGAATGTCCGGGCCGACGAAGAACTGCGAGACGTCGCCACCATGCTTTGGCTGGATCAGGATGGCCACGAAGGTGGCGCGCGCGCGCCTTCGCAGCCGCTCCAGAAAGGTGGAGAACGGTGAAGCTTCGGTGCTGCCGGCGAACAGGGGCAGGAGCAGATCGGTCTCGTCTCTACTCGTAAGGGCCATGGCCTCCCATATGGGAGGTTTGCGCCCGTGTCACCTCTGCAAAGAGAATGGCAACCCGGCAAACGGAGAGGGACTTTGACCACACTCACGCACCTGGAACGGCTCGAAGCCGAATCGATCCACATCATCCGCGAGGTCGTTGCCGAGGCTGAAAAGCCGGTGATGCTGTACTCCGTGGG